>NZ_JBJHZX010000006.1:0-185589 GCF_045310515.1 Candidatus Clostridium eludens
ATAGTTTACCTCCAATCACTTTCTACATTATAATAAATACAGATGTAATTGTCCAAACCTATTTAGGGGCTTAAGAGCTACAACGTCTACTTCTCCACCATTGTTTTTTATGTCATTTATGTACTCTTTAACTGTATTTGTCACACTATCTTGACTAATCAATATGATAGGATATTGTAATTTATCAGCAATTGGAGCTACTGATAATGCGTCCTGATAATGTTCACCTGAAACAACAAACACTCCCTTAGAAATACCTAATTCTTTTGCTACATCTACTGAAGTTTCATATCTGTCTTGTCCACATATTCTCTTTACTGAAATCCCCATACCTTGAAGAGTATTTTCGATATCTCCAGATATAACCCCTGTACCACCAATAATAAATACATTTTTAACACCTAAATTTTGTAATTTCTGCTTAGTGGAATCGGTTAAAGTATTAGAAGCAGTTAGCAATATAGGTGCATTATATTTTTTAGCTAAGGGACTTGATACTATAGCATCAGGAAAATTTTCACCATTTACTAAAACTGCATAATTAGATTGAGTCCATCCTTCAGTTACAATTGCTGATGAAGTACCATATCTATCTTGTCCAGCCAACCTATGAATATTAATAGAATTCTTAGCAAGTACATTAGACGTAGCTATTAAACTTGCCCCAAATATTAAGGTCAGAGCTAATAGATATTTTCTTGATTTTAACATAAAATTCCCCCTTATTATTTAAAACTTACTTTGTAGTGACACTTTTTATAGTAATATCAATATAATAATTATTCTGTAACAATTTGTTTAATCCTGCTAAAATATGATATTATATTAAAATTTTATATGAGTATTGAAAATAAAGTAACAAATACAAGGCCTAATAACAGCATCCGTGTTATGTACTGAAAAGCAAATGGGATATAATGTAATAACGGTAACTGCCTCCTGGATGAACAATCCCTTAGTTACAACATTTAGCACGATTATATAATTTTATTCCATCAAGTTACCGGTTTTTGCACGACTCATTGCTCCAAACTACACTTTATTTGTTATGTATAAAGGATTGTAAAAATTATATAAAAACCACTTATGCATTTAATTAATCAGTCGATATATAACTAAGTACACAAAATTTACTATCTAACATTTTATAAAAATAATGTATATCTCCATAAAACCATTATCAAATATCAAAATAAAAAGGCATAACCTTTCCATGCCTTTTTATTTATGTTCGGAAAAAATAAGTATTAAGAAAATAAAACTAGAGTGTTTTTTACTCTAGTTGCTGAACAGAATGAAGACAATATGTCTTGAAAAATTATAACTTGATAAAATAATAACTATGTAATAATTATATATTGTCACACTGTATGTACCACCCATTAGATGTAGAGATATCTACCATTATTTTCATGTTGGGTTTTAGGTATATATTATGAGTATCAACCTAAATAATTTGTTGCATTTTTAACCTAATCATTATGTTCTCCTGAAGGAAGTTTGATTTGCGCTTCCTGAGTGCTGAAATATATGTTTTTAGATTGCTTAAACGGCCTTAATGAATTGCTTTTTACAGATAATACAATACTTAAGCTTTTTCATACTTTATATAGAACTTTCCATCTAGCCTATTATGTGCTATAGGTTAGTTTACATAAGTTTTACATAAACAAGGCAGATAAAAGACATAACTATCCTTAAAATATATAGTAGCATGATCTGGTCTTTGACTTCGGGGTTTATCTATAAACTTACAATTATAAATAAAATACCTACATGCAACGATTGGTCAGTAAAATTAACTATATAATATTTCATAGAATAATCTTGGTAGACAATCTTATAACACTTTATATAATCTATAAGGAAATGGCTTGCGAAAATTATTAAAAGCCTATATACACTGAATAGCTTCAAATACAAAAATGCTACTGTAATTGATAGAGTGTATAATATCACATGTAAAACTATAAATTTTTTATTTTGCCTTTTTAGCTTTCCTAAATCATTGCATTTAAAAATCTTTTCTATAAGAAAATTTCTTTGCAGAATTATATCACCAACTAGGTGAAAAAATAGCAGTATCACGTATATTTCTATTTTGAACATTTCGAAACCCAACCCACACTTAATTAATTTTTATAATATATAATAGCAATCTAATATTAAAATAAACCTAATCAGAAGAGCTCCTGTATTCACGATTTTTTGAAGACACGAACTTTAAATTATAATATAATAAAAGTGTTTTATGCGGCGGTTTCACACCTTCTTTCTTGATGGTTGTAGGAGACTCCAAGAATATCAAAGAAGGTATTTTTGTCCTTACGGTGCGATTTCCGTCCATTTTTACATATACAGTTATATATTCTTGCTAAAACTTTGAGATTACTAAGGTGTCATAAAGCTGAAATACAGCTCTTGAACATATTCATGCACTATTTGTGCTGTTTTAATTTCACTTGTTTCAAACTTCTTCTTTTTTAAGAGTTCAGATCTCATTTTAAACATCACTATGGAGCTTAAAACTAGTAAAATAAGTTTACCATATAATTGGCATTTGAAACGTTCAATTTTTACTGGTTTTACACTAGATATGTGAAATATTGGCTTCCATATCTTGAATATTAGTTCAACCTGCCATCTTAATGAATAAATATCATGTATTTGTTTTGCAATCAATATGTCATTTGATATGTTGGTTGGGACTTGAAATGCCGTAGAATCAACTATTCTTATTCTGCTAAAATGTTCATCCCATATGGTAGGTATATTTGAATTTGTGAGTGTTACACTATTTAAAAGCCTTGTAAATATTTCTTTTAAGAACTTTACTGCCTTTTCATTTAAATGCTGGTCTAATGCTTGGCTGCTTACTGTTGTTTTTGTCTTTGAGCTTAGATTAGCACCATTGTTACAAGTGTATCTTTTGATACGTCCAATTGTGAAAATGCACATAAATAAAGGAATTCCCATGCTTTTAATTTACCTTCTCTTTGTACAAATCCAACCTTTCTTGCTATCTTTTCAACTTCTTCTTTTGAAAAGTATTTTAGTATATGGTTTGATAATTCCTTGATTCCATTCTGTGTTATTAATTTTTCTTTTGCTATTTTTTAGCCCTCTTTATAAAAAACAGATTTCTATTATTTATTGTACCATTTTTTATAAATAGGGACTATTTTTCCCTTAGCTTGATGGCCATGTGACTACACCCCATATAGTATAATTGCATTAATAACCTAAAAAGTGTATATATTAATATAAATGAAGTTTATGTAAATTAGTATAGGTATACTTGTCCTTTAATTTATCATATAATTATGCTTGCTTTGATAAATGTCTTTAGGTATTGCCATAGTTATAGGTAAGAAACAACACCCTCTATATTTTTTACTTCTTCATTAAGCAATTGCAATAAAAACTTTATTGATTTTTTTAATTGTTTTCTCAAAATATAATATATAATTCTATCTGGTGGTCCATCTTCTATTTTGTAAACCTCAATATCAGCTGATTTAGCAATTTTTATTGCTACTGATACAGGTACTATTGCCCAGTTTTCCTGACTGTCTAAAAAATATTCCATCATAAACATCTGATCAAGTATTACTCTTGGTTTTGCAAAAGCATTAAACCAATAATCATGCCACACATCGAATTGGGGGCTCCAAGGTATCTTAATTTCGTTGGCTACATCCAGTCTGGAGGGATGTATTTTAGTTGGAATTAGCACATTCTTGCCCGCAACGAAAACCATAGGTTCACGAAATGCAGGGATTGTCTCAACATTCTTAGAATACATGGCGTCTGAAATAAAAGCAACGTCTGTCAGCCCGCTCTCAATGAAGCTATATGCTTCATAAGAATGTTGACTTTGAATGGATAAACTTAAATCTTGATTACTATTTAAAAATTTCTGAAATACACCAGGAAAAATGTAAGTAAGTAGACTTCCTATGGCAGATATGTTCAGATTTAGGTTACCATCTAGCTTTGAAATTCTGTTTGTTTCACTCCATAACATTTTCCATTTATGTGCAATGACAACGAAAGCTTTTCCTTTCTCAGTAAGTTTTATTGTTCGGATTCCCCTGCCACGTTCTATAAGACTGTATCCAAGTTCCTTTTCAAGTGCTGCAATTCGTCTGCTTAATGCAGGCTGTGTCACATATAACTGTTTAGCTGCAGCAATAATACTACCAGTTTTTACAACCATAAGAAAAGCATCTATTTCTAAAGCTGTCATATCTTTATCCTCCATAAATATGCATTATAGTTTATATTTTAGATGGATTAAAAGCATTTTACAAGTATTTTTACTTAAGATAAAATAACATTGTATTAAAAATATAATTTAATAGGGGAAGATTTTAATGAAAATATACTTAAGTGAAAATATTGCAAGGTCAGCCTATAGCAGATTAGTTGCGAGGGCAGAAATTGTTAAGAATTTTGATCATCCTGAAGAATTGGATGCGATAATGGTAAGACGTGTCTACGTCACAAAAGAAATCATTGAGAAGGCAGTGAGACTAAAGGTGATTTCTATGCATGGTATTGGTCGCGATACCATCGACGTTGAAGCTGCAAAAAAACATGGAATTCCAGTTCCAAATGTACCAAATCAAAGCATGGAATCTGTTGCAGAACTAGCTATCGCACAGATAATGATTTTAAGCCGTAACATAAAAAAAGCAAATATAGGAATATGCAAAAATCGTTATAATTCTCATGCTCCAATGGAACTCATTGGGAATGATGTGTATGGTAAGACACTGGGGATGATTGGTATCGGGAAAATATCCTTGCGTATCGCTGAGATAATGAGCAAAGCATTCCATATAAAATTGATGGGCTATGATCCATTTGTATCAAAAGAGAAAGCACTTTCTCTTGGTATTAAAAAAATTAATACTATTCAAGAATTATTTGCAAATGTAGATTATGTAAATATCAGCGTCCCACTTACAGATTCCACTAAAAATTTAATCAGTAAAAGTGCTTTTGATACAGCAAACCCGAACCTTATCTTGGTTAATACTTCAAGAGGTGGCATCGTTGATGAAGAAGCTTTATACCATGCTTTAATTAAAGGTAAAATCAAGGCTGCAGCTTCAGATGTGTTCTTATCTGAACCACCAAGAAAAGACAACCCTCTCGTATCACTTGAAAATTTCGTTGCTACACCACATATCGGAGGTAATACTAAAGAGTGCCTAGAACGAGTTGGCAATGCCGCTGTAGATAATCTTTTTGCTGAAATTGATGCACAGCAAAACAAATCATAAGGAGCTTTATAATGAAATTATTTCTGAAGATGTTGAATCTACAATTTGCCATGTTGATTTTAATTCTTATTGGTATTATTTCGAGAAGGTGTAAAATTGTAAATATAAATGCACAAAAAGGATTATCTGATTTATTAATTTATTTCATACTGCCATGCAATATTGTTGCATCATTTCAGGGGAAAATTGCACCTAATCTAATCAAAAATTCATTTACAGCGTTTTGTATTTCCCTTGTCATTCAGGTTCTTTCTATCTTTTTAGGTAAATTATTATTTGGATATTTTTCAGATAAGATGAAACCTATTATGAATTATGGACTTATATGTTCAAATTCCAGCTTCATCGGATTACCCGTTGTTAATAATATTTATAATTCTATTGGTGTACTTTATGCTTCAATTTTCCAAATACCCATCCGAATTACAATGTGGACTTCTGGATTAGCTCAATTTACTGGTAAAAAGATAGATGAAAACGGAGAAAGTCAACCCGTCTTTACAAAGGAAACAATTAAAAGCCTAATTCTTCACCCATGTATTATTGCCGTATTCTTGGGACTTTTTATTATGGCTTTTTATGTTCCACTACCTGACTGTGTAAACCGAAGTATTACTTTCATGAGCCAGTGTACAATTCCAATATCTATGATAGTAATAGGGTGTATCCTGTCGGAGTGTAAAGTAAGTCAGCTTTTTGATAAAGCAGTCTTTTACTTTACTTTTATCCGTCTATTGGTTTTTCCTTTGTTTATTTTTACTTTATTAAGGTTGTTGAAAGTGGATCCCCTTATCACAGGAGTATCCACGCTATTAACTGGAATGCCCGCAGGAACTACAACTGCAATACTTGCTGATAAATATGAATGTGATGCTGCTTTTGCTTCAGCAGTTATATTTATATCAACCATATTTTCCATTGTCACTGTACCAATTTTATGTACATTATTTTAACCATTAAACTACTTCAAAAAATTAATATATAGTATTATAAATCCAATACACTTATATTTTTTATAATAAATTATTATAGAAAGAGGTATATAATATGACAAACAAAAAAGAATATTATAATAGACTTGCAAATACAATCATTAATAATCTTTCAAATAGAGGAATAGAAAGTTTTTGGACTAGTACAAAAGAAGAAGCTTTAGAAAAAGCTATGTCATTTTTATCTCACGAAGATAAAATATCTTGGGGAGATTCTCAAACTTTAAAAGAAATTGGTTTTTTTGATGCAGTAAAGTCAGGTAAATATTCCTATACTGATGTAGAAGATTTATTTGATGAGAATTTATTAGATAAACGGAATGAAACCTACAGCAAAATAGTAACAAGTGATTACTATTTTTTAAGTACCAATGCCATTACACTAAACGGTGAGCTTGTGAATATTGATGGCAGTGGCAATCGGTTAGCCGCAATGATGTACGGCCCAAAACATGTTGTTATAGTTGCAGGAATGAACAAAGTATGTTCTGATATAGAGAGTGCTTATAAGAGAATTAAGTTAATAGCATGTCCACAAAATACTATCAGATTTAATTACAAGACTCCGTGCGCTATTACTGGAAAATGTAATAATTGTGTAGGAACTAACTCTATATGTACCTATACAGTTATTACACGTATTGGAAGGTTTCCAGGTAGAATTAAGGTAATTCTTGTTGGAGAAGAATTGGGATATTAAAATTTTAAATAAAAGTCATTTTTGGAACAACATTAAAAATCTCAATTAATTGCTAGAAAAAGGAGAATTGGAATGATTAAAGTTGCAGCAGCACAAATTGAAATCAGCGAAAACATTGAAGAAAACTATCATAAGTCACTCCACTATATTAGAGAAGCTGCAAAACATGAGGCAGAGTTTATTTGTTTCCCGGAAGGACAGTTATCTAAGTACATTCCCCAATACAAGGGATTAAAAGTAGAAAACTATGCAATCGTTCTGGATCATCCATACATAAAAGGATTCTGCGAAGTATGCAGACAGACACATATTATAGCTAGTATTGCATTATGTCTGAAAATTGACGAAAAAGTATTTGCTTCAAATATGATTATCTCCGAAAATGGAAATATTTTAGGAATTGGAAAAAAGAATCATATTGTGCAAGCAGAACATTTTTATGAACAGGACTACTTTACACCTGGAAACGAAGGATTTAAGGTAGTTGATACAAGTATAGGTAAAATTGGAATTGTTATGTGCTTTGACCGGCACTATCCCGAGAGTTACCGAACTTGTGTATTAAAAGGAGCAGATTTCATTGTTGTTCCAGTAGCTAACGAAAAAATTGAGCCATCAGATATTTTTCAATGGGAAATTCGCATTGCAGCATTTCAAAATAGTGTCAATTTGATCATGTGTAATCGTGTGGGACTTGAGGGAAATATGGACTTCAGTGGAGAAAGCTTATTTGTGAATTCAAATGGAAGTATCGCTAGTCTGGCCGGAGATCAGGAACAGCTTCTTTTTGCTGAACTTGATATTGAAAATACCACTAAATTTCGCAAAAAAAAGCAATACCTTTCGCTGCGACGTTCAGAAATATTCGAGCTTGACTGAACTATGGTAGCCAATATGTTCTTTTATTCCAACTGCTTCACAGGCTCTTTTTATTATTTTTATATCCACATAATGCGTAATTGGGGTAGTGGGAGCATCCTTGTTACTTACTGCAACTTGTTATGTTATATATATTAATAATATAGTTTATTTGTTATATATTTCTGCTGCAACTTTGGAATAAAGGTTGAACAAAATATATAAGTAGTAATCCCAACCTTCTTGCTAAAAACCACTAATACTAGCAGCAGAACCAGAAACTCACAGCAACGCTGATAAGCGAGGGTAGTAATATTACATAACAAATAGGGTGCCAGGACAAATGTATGAAGAAAATAAATTCCACTTTAGGCATTGTTCTGGAACACTATTGAATGACTTTACAGGGAGCTCATTTATAAATGAGCAAATTAAACATAAGATCCCTGGTATTTACTGTACATATTTTGAATTGAAGATATATAATTGAAAAATCTTCATTAATTTTAAAGTTAAATTTTTATCATTCGTTTGTTCTGATAGGATGTGAGACGGTGTATACTACTCTGTCTTTAGTTTCGGTTATTTATTTATGTATTTTCCAATGAGGTACGTTTATAAGTTCAACAGATACATTGTAAAATTGCTCTTCCCCCGAGGTCCTAGGATACAATTGGAAATTGACCCCTTGTTACTAACATAATATAAACATTGAAGTGATAAATACAAGGATAAATAACCCGTGAAAAATTATTATTGTCCTTTCGATTACTATGATGATTATGGTGACTATTTTAGAAAATCAAACGTTAATCCTGAAGCAGTACAAGCGCATACTGGCCAAGCTGTACTTATCAGCATTAAATGGCATCGTACAATCACAGCTTGTATAGATAGTCACGACAGACATTCAGACATAGTACCTTAACTGTATACACACACTTTGGTCATGCACAACTTCGCATTCACTACAATGTAATATTACGCATTACTCCAATTCACGTAAGCCCTCATCATGGATTTTAAACTTTTCTTCATTAACATAATTTCTTGAAATTTCTTTAGAAATATTCCATATGAAAAAGCACCCCTTCTTGCAAATGATTGTAAATTCATCGTCTAAAATTATTGCCTAGAAAGAGTGTTTTTTATTCAGTCTATACAAAAATTTTTGCAGGCTCCACTAATTTATAAAAGTCTAATTAATTACATTGACCTTGTCACCATCACTTAAAAGACTTTGTCCTTCTGTAATAATTTCAGTTCCGGCTTTCACGCTTTCTGTTGTTATCTCAGTAATCTTATCATTAGCTATGCCTGTTTCTACAGCAATTCTTTTAATCCTCTTATCTTTTACAGTATATATATATTTAACTCCATTTTCTACTTTTAATGCCTCATTTGGAACAGTTACAGCATTATCTTTCTTTTGCTCTGTTATTGATACTTTTGCAAACATACCAGGTTTTAACTTTCCATTAGAATTATCTATTTTTACCTTCACTATATATGAGTTGTTCTTAGAGTCTACATCAGGACTTATGTTATATATATCTCCTGTTATAGCTTTATCGCTTAATGCGTCAACTACCACCGGTACGATCTGACCAACTTGCAATTCTCCTATAATCTTATCAGGAACAGTTATTTCTGCAATTAGGGAAGAGGTATCTATTACAGTAACAGTTCCTGATGTTCCTGAAGCAATTGATCCTAAATCAACATTTTTAGCTGAAACCACTCCTGATATAGGTGATGTAACTGTTGAGTTATTTATTTGAGTTTTTACATAATCAACGGCTGCTTTGGATTGATCAACCTGAGCAGTTGCTACCTGAACAGACTTAGGTCCAGTTTGTTGTTTTTGTAGATTTAAGTTATCTTGATCATCTTTTAATGTAACCGATGCAGTATCAAGTGTTGATTTAGCAGTATCTAAATCTTGCTGTGCTATGGCGCCAGCTTCATATAGTTTCTGATCTTTATTATAAGTATCTAATGCATTATTATAAGTAATTTGATCTTTTGAAAGTTGCTGTTCAGCACTTTTTACCGACTGAACTGAAGTGGATTCACTAGCCAGTGATAAACTAGCATTAGATGCCTCAAGAGCTGCTTCCTGCTGTTTAAGTTGAGAATTAAGCTCACTTGTATCAAGTGTAAATAGTGTCTGACCAGCAGCTACTTTATCTCCAACATTAACATTTACTGATGCAACTTTTCCTGAATTCTTAGAACTTACAGTAACGGATTGCATACCTTCTAATTTACTTGCATATAGAACTTCTGAAGATATATTCTGCGTTGTTATCTTCTGTACCTTAACATTTTGGATTTCCTTAGTTACTTGAGCAACCGACTTTTTACCAAGTTTAATAGCTACAGTGACCCCTACAATGACAACAATAATAATTAAAGGAATCCACTTCTTATTTATCATTTTAACCTTCATATTAATTTCCCTCCGTAACATATGATTTCCTATTACGATTTCTAAAAATCCAATGTTTAAAATCATCCATCAATGTATACACTACAGGAAGAATAATAGGTGAAAGTATGGTAGATGCTATCATACCTCCTATTATAACCCATGCCATACCAGCTCTTGTTTCACTTCCTTCACCTATAGCTAATGCAGATGGCAACATTCCAACAACCATTGTTAAAGAAGTCATAATTATTGGTCTTAATCTAGTAGTCCCCGCAACAATAAGGGCTTCTTTTAAACCCATACCTTGTTTTTTAAGCGTATTGGTATAGTCAATTAGTAATGTACCATTTTTAGATGCTAATCCATCTAGCATTATAAATCCTATCAAAGACATCATATTTATGGTGTTACGAGTTAAAGCTAAAATAACTAAAGCTCCTATTATAGCACAAGGTAATGCTAACATTCTTACAAGTGGAGTTAGGAATGATTCATATAGCACTACAAGTATCATATAAACAAGAACTATAGATGCAATGATAGCTTTTATTAAAGTACTAAAGGTATCCCCCATTTGTTTTTGACTTCCCCCATAAGATACTGAATATCCTACTGGGATAGACATTGCTGATATTCTATTTTTAATATCTATGTTAACACTTCCCAAATCTCTTCCCTCAATATTTGCGGATACTGTAACTACATCTTGCCTATCCTCTCTGCTTATAGATTTAGCACTATCAGCTTCTACTATAGATGCAACTTGATCTAATGAAATTTGTTGGGAAGAAGAGTTCTGTATTTTTATAGATCCTATATCTGCAGCACTTTTAACCTGTCCATCTGCAAACTTTAACGTTATATCATATTCACTATCAGGATCACCTCTATATGTACCTGCAGAAGATCCTTGTAAACATGTTCTGAGAGTAGATTCAATATCTGAAGTAGAAACTCCATATTGTGCTGCTGCAAGCTTATCAATCTTTACTCTTATTTCACTATCATCAGCATCTAATGAACTACTTATATCTGTGGTGCCAGAAACAAGCTTTATTTCTTCTTGGACCTTCTTAGACAGATCTTTTAGGGTATCTTCATTATCTCCAGATATCTTAACACTTATGGCAGAACTACTATTTAATCCTTCCCCTCCTCCCATTTGGGATTCAGATACGGAGAAATCTACACCAGTAAGTTTGGTCTTTCCCCAATTACGTACTTGTGATGCTAGCTGAGTTTGAGTTTTTTTACGTTGGCTTTTAGGAACTAATGTAACATCAACTTTTATTGAAGCATCACTTACTTGTGTATAATAGTACTTAACCTCTTTAATAGTTTTTAAATAATTTTCAAGCTGTACTGCTTTATCATCTGTTTCCTTTAAACTTGAGCCTGGAGTAAGTGAGGCCGAAATCGAAAAACTACTTTGGTCAGAATTGGACATAAATTCAGTTCCTACAAATCCTAATGGAATTAATGCCACACTTGCTATAATACATGCAACTAAACCAACTAACACTTTACCTCTGTTATCCAAGGACCAAAGAAGTATCTTTTTATAGGATTCAGTAACTTTCTCCATAAATTTGTTAAATTTACCAGATAGTTTCTGAATTACACCATTTTTATACTTTTTCAAAGATCCTTCTGCACCTTCAGCTTTCGGCTTAAAAAAACGAGATGCAAGCATAGGGGTAGCAGTAAAGGATATAAATAACGAGAATAAAGTTGCACAAACTATAGTTAAGCCAAACTGTCTAAAGTATTCTCCTACTATACCAGACATAAATGCAATTGGAGCAAATACAACTACATCACAAAGAGTAATTGCCACTGCTGCCATTCCAATTTCTTTTCTTCCCTCAATAGCCGCCCGTATAGGATTCTTTCCTTGAGCCAAGTGTCTTTGTATATTTTCTAATACAACTATAGAATCATCTACCAAAATACCTATGCATAAAGACAAGGCCATTAAAC
The DNA here is from genome assembly GCF_045310515.1 of Candidatus Clostridium eludens. Classification (NCBI taxonomy): domain Bacteria; kingdom Bacillati; phylum Bacillota; class Clostridia; order Eubacteriales; family Clostridiaceae; genus Clostridium; species Candidatus Clostridium eludens. The sequence continues at coordinate 12,256 of NZ_JBJHZX010000006.1, forward strand.
TCATCATATTTAAGGTAAATTTTAATTTATACATCATAAAGAATGTGGCAATAAGCGACGTAGGTATTGCAACTAAAACTACTAATGAAGAACGCCAACTTTTTAGAAAGAACAAAAGAACTATGGCAGTTGTTATAATTCCTTCTATAAGGCTATGTTTTATTTCACTTAAAGAGTCTTTTATAAATACAGTAGTATCACTAGCAGTGATTATACTCATATTTTTTGGCATAGTCTTTTGCAGTGTATTTATTTCCTCTTTTATGTTATTTACCACCTCAACCACATTTGCATCACTTTGTTTTTTGACGTCAAGAGATATGGTCTTTTTTCCATTTAATTTAGTTTCCGATGTTACATCTGGGGTTTCTAGTTTAACATCAGCAATGTCTCCTAAACGTACTGTACCCCCATTGTTAGTTGATACAAGCAGGTTCTTTACCTCATCTATACTTTGAAATTCCCCAATAGCTCTAACTGATTTGTCCACTTTATCTTGTTTAATTTGTCCAGCAGGCGTGCTGGCATTTTCACTTTTTAATTTACTTAATATAGAACTAACATTTACTCCATAGTATTCAACTGCAGGTTTATCAAGTTTTATCATTACTTGTTTTTTATCTGCTCCACCAAGGGATACTTGTCCTACTCCTGTAACTTTTTCTAACTGTGTTTTTATCTTATCTGCTTCATTATATAGTTCATCGGGGGAAGCAGTTCCTGAAATAGCAAGAGTCATTACAGGCATATCATCAGAATTCATTTTGCTAATCACCGGCGTAGATGCCTCACTGGGCAGTTTTCCTTGAGCATTTGATACTGCCTTTTGAACATCTAAAAATGCGCTATTTATATCGGTACCATCTTTAAACTCAATCATAACATTTCCGGTACCTTCTTGAGATGTGGAGTCAATGGTATTAACACCACTTATTCCTGAAACAGCATCTTCTATAGGTTTTATAATATCTTCTTTTATATCCTCTGCACTTGCACCACCGTATGTATCGGATATAGTTATAACAGGAATACTCATAGATGGGAACAATGAAGCTCCTAGGTTTGTGTATCCTAGTACCCCAAAACCAATCAATAATAAAACTACCATAGTTATAGCTGCTGGTCTTTTTACTGATATTTCGGTTATACTCATTTTGTGCCTCCTAAATTTAATTATTCTATAATAAACACCAAGATATCAGGGAAGGCCTCTTGCACTTCTGAAATAAGGTTAGTCTGTTCTGATTTTGTAATTTTCCCCAAAACCAGCTGGTTTATTTTATTTCTTTGAATATAATTAATTAATATATCACTAAAATTGTTTCCCCAGTAGACCTGCATGTCTATTTTGAGAAATTTACATATGTTAAACAAATATTCTAAACTTGTTCCTTTGAGATTTTTTGATTGGTTATTATTTTGTATGTTTAGAACCTTTATCTTGAAATTTTCCTTCTCTGCTATTCGCCATCCTTCTTTTATAAGTTTCTCGCCATCTACTTGATCACTTACACAGACTAAAACTATGTTCTCTTGCAATGTTATTCTCCCTCCCTTACTATTTATTAATGAATAATACAATATAATTGTGGCTGAAATATGGCATAAAAAAGAAAGTTTATGTCAAAAAAACTGGCTATATCCCTTAATAGGTTATAGCCAGTCCATAAGCCATAATTCATATTTATTTATTACTTGCTATTGAGAGTGTAAATGTAAATATGCTTCCTTTTCCAGGTGTACTATCTACAAAAATTTTTTCATTTAACTGTTGAATAATTTCATAAGCTATTGCAAGACCTAGTCCTGTTCCCCGGGATGTTCGTGCTTTATCTGATTTATAAAATCTTTCAAATATGTGTGGCAAATCTTCAGGATATATTCCCATGCCTGTATCAGCTACAGATACTTTTACTGAATTACCTTCTAAATGAGCATAAAGTGAAACATTACCTTTTTCTTGAGTATATTTTATTGCATTATCAAGAAGTATAATAAGCACCTGCTCAATTAAATCTATATTACTCATTACAACTAAATTTTCAGGAGGAAGTACAAAAGAAAACTTTATTTTTTTCTCTTCAGCAAGTACAGAATATCGTTCTGCTACATTTTCCATAATTTCACCTATAGCAAACTCTTCATTATCCATAAAAATTGAATCTGTTTGCAACCTTGATAGAGTAAGCAGATCATCTATTAGTCTTGAAAGTCTCATAGTCTCATGAAACATGTAAGTATAATATCTCTTTTTTACTTCTTCATCTGTAATCATGCCATCAATGATAGTTTCAAGGAATGCTCTTAAAGCAGCCACTGGTGTTCTCAATTCATGAGAAACATTTGCGACATATTCTCTTCTAGTCTGCTCCAATCTTTCCGATGCCGTTATATCCTGAAATAGACCCACTGCACCAACAATTTCATTTGTTTCGTTCTCCAGTGGACATATAGTAATTCTAAGAACAACTTGATTCCATGGGATATTTCGTGCTATTGCATATCCTTTTGAAAAAACAATATCAAAATCTTCCCAGAACTCCTTAATAGGCACAACTTCAATACAATCTTTCTTCTCAGATGTGTTGAAAATGCTGTGAATTGCAGGATTTATGTGAGTTATATTATGTTTAGAATCAATTGCAATGATACCTTCGGATAATCCATCAATGATTTGTTTCAGTCTATTTCTTTCAATTTTCAAGTCTGCTATTGTCTCAGATAGTTTGCTAGACAAATAATTTAACGATTGACCAAGTTCTCCAATCTCCCCTTTATAAGATTCACTTGCTTTTAATGTAAGATTTCCATGGGCCATCTTTATAGCAATATTCTGCATATCCTTAAGTGGATTAATTATACGTTTGGCTACTTTATATACAGGAAATATCATAAGTAAAAATACTACAAATGCACTCAATGATATCGATCTGCTAAATCCTAAGAATGCAGTTTGTAGTTCTTCTGGGGGCTTGGATAAAAAAGCCTCACCAATAACAGTTTCTTTATTCATTATAGGTTCCCCGACAAAATGAATTTGTTCTTCATTCCCTACAATATGCTTTCCCCTCAAAATCAAAGGTATATATTTTTTAAAGGTTTCATTAAGCTTATTAATTAATTGTAATCTTTCATTCTTGTTTAGCTTTGATATCATATCCCCTTGAGCTTCTACCATTATTTTACCATCTCTATCATAAATGTATAAAACATCGCTCCATGAAGAATACAAATCATTCAGTTTTTTAATATCTCTATTTAAAATAGCTTCCTTCTGATATGTGGACAACATTTCTGACATAGCTGCTGCACGAGGCTTCAAATCCTGTATCTCAAGATCCTTAAACATACTATGAGTTATAAACAAGAATATTGGTGTACCTAGTATCCCATATAAAATTATTGTTCCTACTACCAAAGCAAAAATCTGATTAAAAAGTACGCTTTTTCTCAAGATATCTCTCCCTTACCAAACATATAGTCATTATTTCACCTTAAATAAAACTAACTATTATTTAACCTGTACTTCAAACTTGTACCCTACTCCATAAATGCTCTTTATAGCCCATTTCATGTCTTTGCAATGTAATTTCTGACGTATACGCTTTATTTGAGTATCAACACTTCTTATATCTCTGAAAAAATTTGTATTCCATACGTTTTGAATAATTTGCTCTCTCTTAAATACTTGCCCAGGATGCGATGCAAGCATATATATTACTTCTACTTCTTTAGGTGTTAAGTGAATCAGATTACCGTTAATATGTACTTCATATGTAGAAATATTTACTTTCAATCCATAGTAACGCAATATCGCATTATTATCCGTGCTTATGGATGTTCTGCGCCTTAATACTGCTTTCACACGAGCAACTACTTCCCTAGGACTAAAGGGTTTTACGATGTAATCATCAGCACCAAGCTCAAGTCCTAAAATTTTATCTATTTCCTCTCCCTTTGCAGTGAGCATTATAATCGGTACATCAGAGTTCTTTCTCAATGTTCGACATACCTCAATCCCATTAATTTTAGACATCATAATATCAAGTATTATTAAATCAGGTTTTATATCAAATGCCTTTTTAAGTGTTTCCTCTCCATCATATGCAGATTCAAATTCAAATCCTTCAGCCTTTAAATATGTACTAATTGTTTCATGAACAACGAACTGATCATCACAGATGAGGATACATTTTAATCCATCCATCATAATTCTTACCCCCTATAATTATAAAGAATGATCCCGAAAACTCAAAGAGCTTAATTTTTAATATATTACAAGGTTCAGCATTTCTGCTTCATCCCTAATATTTAAAATGAATTATTATAATTTTTTCCACGAAATTTACCTTTACCCTTCTCCTTTAAAATTGCATTATAATTTAAAAATACTACTTTCTTAAGGAGGTGCATCAGGTGTAACCAATGTACAAGCTATAGCTACTAAAGCCCAAATGTGATTAAAATAAAAAATTTCTCAGCTTGAAGAAGTAGTTAGAAAAATTAAAGTAATAAATAAAATCCCTTATACTACCATACGGGAAATGATATAAGGAATCTGTATATATTTAATTCATATAAAGAGTGTTTGACGATTCAACTATAAAATATTTTTTTAAGATAGCAATATTAAAGGTATGTTAAAGTCCCTCGTATCACAGAAAAATGATGCAAGGGACAAATAATAATTCTATTATTAAATCAGGCAAATACATCAATTATGTTATTATTAGAATTGTTTTTATTGGTATCAGTTCCATTGGATTTATTATCATTGTTAGAATTATTAGCTTGAATTTTTTTAGCTTCTGTTTTTCCTACAGGAGAAGTTCCTCCTGTGTTTCGTGATTGCTTTTGCTGAATCTGTGCTTGAATTCGTTCTAATTGCGCTTGCAATTGCTTAATTTTAGCCTGTTTCGTTTTTTCATCATCCTTACTTGACTGTTCTTGTTGTATTTGCTTTTCAATACTAGCAGCTTGGCTTTGCAACTGACTTATATCACTACTATTGGATACTGCGGTTGCAGTACTGCTTGATGTAGAAGAAATTGATGAAATACTCATATTAAAACCCCCCTAAAAATTTCATGTTAATACATTAGCTTTAAGTAAATTTACCACATAAATATTAATATTTCCTTAAAGACCATCAATTTCATCAAAAATATTTGCATTATCAACAAAAATGTGCATCATTAAACTACACAAATGCTATAAGACACTTTTTCGACCTATTTATGCTGGTTTATCTTTATTTTTCTCTTTCTTTTTACATGTATTATTTAACTTAAGTCTATCAATACATTTTTACAAATGAGGGACTTTACTTTTTTAGGATTCTATTAGCTTGATGGCTATGCGGGAATACCACCTTTGTTTAATAAAACAATATTATATTATTTTTACCATTTATGTATTTTGTTCGCATGCCATTGGTTAGATATATTTTAAAACAATTGTTATTTAACCCATATACAAATCATACCATAGCATTTAAATATATTCACTAATTTGCAGAAAGTACAGGTATTTTTAACACTGCATTATTCAATTCTCAAAGAATATTGTCCGTATCTTAATATTCAATAGTTACGTCGTTTAAATTTCATATGCTGAACAGCCCCTTTTACAAATCTGCAAATAAATCATTTAATGTATCAACTGCTTTTATTTTTATATCAGGTAATACATAGGTATAAATGTCACTTGTAATTTTAATGCTGCTATGTCCCAGAAGTTTTTGGACTGCAGGTAGCTCTACTTTCCTTTCAAATAATCTAGTAGCGAAGGTGTGTCTCATGGCGTGAAAATTTTTATAAGATATGTTGGCTTTCTTTAATGCCCTGGCATAACTCCTGGTTAAATTTCTTGTATCTGTAGGCTCACCTATTTCATTAGGGAATACTAAGTTGTTATCTATATAGGTTTCACCAGCTTTTAATTTTTCTTCAAGCTGCCTTGTTTTATGCCTTTTCAATTCTTCTATAATATTTGAAGGTATATTTACAGTTCTGATACTATTTATAGTTTTAGGTTGCTGTTCTATTATTGCAGTCTTATGAGAAGATGATTCATTGTTTATCAAATGAACTCTCTTAAATGTTCTCTGAACCTTAAGTTCACAATTCTTAAAATTTATATCGGATCATTTAAGGGCAACTACTTCATCAATCCTCAACCCAGTTCCAAGAACCAATATAAATAATGCCCTATTCCTGTGGTTAAGTAAAGATTTTATAAAGGCTATTTCCTCTTCAACGGTAAATATCTGGATTTCTTTCTTAGGTGGGAGCTTCGGGAGAGTAACATTGTCACATGGGTTAAATATTATATAGTGTTCTTTTACAGCCTGATTTAATCCTGTTTTTAGTAATTTATTTATAGTTTTAATTATATTAGGATTTTTATTTTCATCATCAGTAAGAAATACATCAAAAGGTGAGGTATATACCTTGCAGTTACCGTTGTTGGATTTAATATAATTATAAAACCTAGCGGATAATTTCATGATAAGTTCTTGATGTATTCTTGATGGAGCTGGAGATATAGCATACATTTTACCTTCTATAAGCTCAATACGTTCATTTTCAGGGTAATTCATGTAGTCAGCATAAGTGTAGGTTTTGTTTTTAGCTGTATTGTCCATTGAAATATTACCCCCTTTTTACTGGAATATATTTTTTAATTCAATAGATAATTCAGTAAAGAGGTTAGATTTAACTGTATCCTCTTTTGAATATATCATTGGTTCTGTGTATGCTTTAATTTCAGTATCATATGAATATATCATTATAGTTTTATTTTTAGGAGATACTATCCAATATTCCTTTACCTCAAACTTCATGTATAAATTAAGTTTTTTTATATAATCATCAGAAGCATTGGAGGGGGATACAACTTCTATAATTAGCGTAGGAACTCCGTTAAATTCATTTTTGGTCATATCATGATTATCACATAAAACAAATAAATCAGGTTGAACTCTTTTTATATCTTCATTCTTTTTTTGCAATACAATATCAAAGGGGGCAATAAAAGGTTTGCATCTTTTTCCTTTAAGATATTGTTTAAATTCAAACAATAAATTTCCAGTTATATTTTGATGCTGAAGTGTAGGAGTGGCTTGCAATATTATTTCTCCATCTATAAATTCGGCTCTTTCTATATCTTTCGTGATCTCTAAAAACTCATTATAAGTATACTTTTTAGATTCAGGTAACATAAGTTCCATTCCTCCTTCCAAAATATTTATAATAATCGCTTATTTTTTATTAGAATTTTTGGATTTATTTTGACTTAATTCACTTTTATACAATTCGTATAACTGGTATTCAAAATAGTTAGATTGATTTGTTATTAAATATTGGATAGTTTTATCATAAAATTCTGATCCCATAATATCTTGGAATTTTTAACCGATGATGCTTTATCTTCATCGGTTAAATAAAGTAAATCAGCAATTAAAATTTCCAGAGAATCAGCTAATTTCGTTATCTTTTCTCAAGGTATTTACTATTTTACCTAATTTACTCATTTTATCAGCTTTCATATTCATATTATAATACACAATCCGGTAAAAAGTATGTGGTATTGTGAAAAAAATAGATACACTTAGATTTTCTAAGATATATTTGAATAAATTTAAAATTATAGATAAATAAATATTTGATATGGATACACAGGAAAATAAGGAAATGGAGCGATAGTGGGTGGGATGACATAACAAAGCAGAGAAGTGGCAGGCCCCAACAAGCAATTTTTTGTAGATCACCCTATAAAAAATGTGCAGCTGTGGTCAAAGGTACTCTGCTTGCCGGTTAGTATTTTGCGTTTTAGTTGAAATTCATTATCAGAATAACTGCTATTGACAGACTAACTATTATGTGCTACTATATAGCAGTAATAAGTAATACTTAATATTGGTCATACAGAATAGCAAGGGGGAATTACGTTGGAAAACCTTACGGAAATGCTGAAAGGTGTGCTGGAGGGCTGTGTCCTTGAAATTATCAGCCGCGAGGAAATCTACGGTTACGAGATCACGCGGCGGCTGAATGCTCTCGGATTTTCGGATGTTGTGGATGGGACAGTCTATACCATCTTGATACGGCTTGAAAAAAATAAACTCGTGGACATAGAAAAAAAGCCGTCCGATATGGGGCCGCCGCGAAAGTTTTTCACGCTCAACGACGCGGGGCGTAAGGAGCTGCGGAGGTTCTGGGAAAAATGGGAATTTGTTGCGTCGAAGATCAACCAATTAAAGGAGGGGCAGTAACTATGTTGGGATTTTTCAAAAAAATGGCCGGGGATAAAAAAGAGTATAAGCAACAGATGGCAAGAGTAAAAGCATTACCTGAAGACTATCAGTTCGTATTTGAAAAAATTCAAAAATACATGTGGAATTTTGCTGCAGGAGAGGGCTATGACATGTTGAAGATTCAATATGAATTGATAGATTTGTTCGAAGCCGGCGCGGTGGAAGGCAAAAAAGTTTTGGAAATTACGGGCGAGGACGTGGCGGCGTTCTGCGACGAACTTTTGCGCAACGCCAAAACCTATACGGAAAACTGGCGGGAGAAGCTTAACTACGACATAATAAAAAAATTCGGAAAGGAGAATGATTCCAAATGACTGATTTTGCCATAACCACAAAGGGATTGAAAAAGTCCTATAAAAAAACAGAAGTCTTGAAAGGAGTCGACTTCAATGTGCGGCGTGGTGAGATTTTTGCATTGCTTGGCTCCAACGGCGCAGGGAAAACGACGATTGTCAAAATACTATCTACAATCCTCAAAGCAGATAGCGGCAGCGCCAGCATATGCGGCTTTGATGTTTTTCGGCAACCGGAAAAAGTCCGCGAGAGCATTAGTCTTACCGGGCAGTTTACCGCAGTTGACGAGGTCCTGACTGGGCGTGAAAATCTTAAAATGATCGCCAAACTCAGAGGTATTGCCAATGCAAATCAAACCGCTGACAATTTACTCAAACGGTTTGGCCTCCGCGACGCGGAAAATCGCAGGGTTGGGACATATTCTGGCGGTATGAAGCGTAGGCTTGACATAACCATGAGCCTTGTGGGAACGCCTGCCGTCATCTTTCTCGACGAGCCGACGACGGGACTTGACCCCGAAGCGCGGATCGAAGTATGGAAAATCGTTAAGGAACTTGCTGACGGTGGTACGACGATCCTTCTAACCACGCAGTATTTGGAAGAAGCTGAACAGCTGGCTGATAGAATTGCCATTCTGCATGAAGGGAAAATTATCGTGAATGGCACACTGGCGGATCTGAAAAGGCTGTTCCCGCCCGCCAAGGTGGAATATGTGGAAAAACAGCCCACATTGGAGGAGATATTCCTCGCAATTGTCGGCAAAAAGGAGGAGAAGTAAATGGAAACGATAAAAAAACACTTTTTCCGTGACATGGGCGTCATGCTTGGGCGTTCCATGCGCCATATTACTCGCAGCATGGACACCATTATCACAGTCACCATCATGCCCATTGCATTTATGCTGCTGTTCGTCTATGTGTTTGGCGGTGCGATTCAAACTGGCACAGACAACTATGTGAATTACCTGCTGCCCGGCATCCTGCTGATTGCTATTGCAAGCGGTATTGCCTATACGGCTTACCGTCTGTTTATGGATATGCAAAGAGGCATCTTCGAGCGATTCCACTCCATGCCGATTGCGCGTTCGGCCGCGCTGTGGGGGCATGTGCTGACCTCACTAGTATCCAATGCGATTTCGGTTGTCGTAATCATTCTCGTAGCGCTCATTATGGGTTTCCGCTCGTCGGCAGGAGTATTATCATGGCTTGCCGTGGCCGGTATACTCACGCTGTTTACGCTGGCCTTGACATGGATCGCGGTGATTGCTGGACTGTCGGCAAAATCAGTGGACGGTGCAAGCGCCTTTTCCTATCCATTACTCTTCCTGCCGTTTATCAGCTCGGCGTTTGTACCCACCGAGTCGATGCCGTCGGGCGTTCGCACCTTTGCCGAAAACCAGCCGGTGACCTCTATCGTCGATGCCATCCGCTCCCTACTGGCGGGACAGCCCGTTGGAAATGATATTTGGGTTGCGCTTGCATGGTGCTTGGGCATCCTCATTGTTGCATATCTATTAGCAATAAGGATTTATAAACGCAAAGCTGCTTAATGTTTGCAGCTATTAAGATGATGGTGGTCAACAAAAACATCAAGCAAGAGGATGGTAGAGTGTATAAATACGAGTGGATATTATGCCCGGTCTGTAGCAACAAAACACGGGTCAGGATACGCGGTGATACGGTGCTTGAAAACTTCCCGCTATTTTGTACCAGGTGTAAACAGCAAACGCTGATCAATGTAAAACAACTGAATCTGTCGGTTATCAAAGAGCCAGACGCCAAGCTGCAGAGCCGATAACATGTGAGATTGCTCGCAGTTACCGGCTCTTTCTTTTATGGTGCGCCGGATAATGTCGAAGCTAATAAAAAATGGAATGGGGTGTTAGGATGTTTTTATCAGTATCAAGCCTTACGAAAAGCTATAACACAGAGATTATTATCCATGTGCTCATATGAATAATTACATGCATAAATTTTTACCCCTTATAGAATAAATCGGATTTTGAACTTATAAAAGCTAACACCATAAAATATACACTTAAATGATGTTAGCTGCTAAAGTTGCTCAATTTCCTAAACAAATTATAGAACGAATACCGCGGGGCAGTTATTAAAGGCATTGGTATTTTTTTATCTATTTTGGGTTAAGACATCTTACTATATTTTCTAGTGATTAGACCTATTTTTATTTGTGGAATTATTTTCTTTATCAGATTTCGTGTTTTGATCTCCATTGCCTTTTACATTAACTTCCTTAGGGTTTTTAATTCCTTTACCTTCTTTTATTGTTATATCAGTTTTGGTATTATTTGTAATAGTGGCATTGTTATCAACAGTACCCTGGGTAGTGCTAGTGGTGTCAGTAGTGTTAGTGTCTGCGTTAGTAGTTGTAGTGGTAGAAGTTTCATTATTTTGTGCTGGAGCAGTTACAGTTGTATTTGTATCTTCTGCATCAGTATTATTAGTAGAACTTGTTGAGTCTTTAGTTTGTTCTTTCTTGGCTTCTTTTTTTAGCTGTCCTACTCCACCTTTCATAGCTTCTTTCTTTGCCTCAATTACCTGAGTGAATTTTTTATTTTGAGTGGTTAGAGTTAGTTGAGCTTTAGTTAAAGTATCTTCGGCAGCTTTTATTGCTTGCTCATCACCAGTTTTTTTAGCTTGTTTTAAGTTCTTTTCAGCTTCCTTCACTGCTTTTTTGTTTTGAAGTAATGTTTGTCTTTCTTTAATAACTGCAGCTATTGCTTCTTTCTTTTTTGTTTGCATTTCTATAACTTGGGCTATAGTTTCTTTTGCATTTCCAGAGACTTTGCTTTCTATATTTTTTAAAACCTCTATAGATTTCATTTGCCTATCAGTTATTGTTGTTTCTAATTTTTTTAGTTCATCTAATTTTGTAGTATTATCAGTGGTACTATTAGATGCTTTATCAATATCATCCTCTACATTATTTTGAGCTTCAGTAATTTTATCGTTATATTCGTTCATTGTTTGATTTGCAAGATCTATTTTACCTTTATCATTCATTACTTCGCTCTCGCCAAGTCTTTCTTCTGCCACATCTGCAAGAGCTTGAGCTTTTTTATCATCATCAGAAGCCATACTAATCTTTAGGTCATCTATGGACTTATCTATAGGATATAATATAGTGTTATCAGGTGTTATGCCTGCCTTATCCGCAAGTGTCGCGGTGTCAGTATCTGCTAGTACTCTTCCTCCTATACTTAATGATACAGCTAAAGCTGTTACAAACAATGCTATCTTCTTCATGATTATTCCTCCTAAAAATTGTTTATTAAATTCTTTTCATAGATATTTACGGTGTATACTTTGTCTTTTTAGGGGGTACTTTGAGGCAAATGCATATGAAGAATAAGTTCCACTTTAGGTATTTATCTGGAATATTATTAAATTGTTTCAAATGAGTATAAATAAAAAAATTAAGTAGAGAATAGAATTATATTTAAGATTATGGAGGTGTGAAGCTTGTTTAAACACGAAAAACAGCTATTGAATAATTTACAAGTTAAAGTTGAAAGACCTAACCCACAGTATGCAGTTCTTATGCAGGAGCAACTAGGTGGTGGCAATGGTGAATTAAAGGCGGCATTACAATATTTGTCTCAGAGTTTTAGAGTAAAAGATCAAACAATAAAAGATTTGTTCCTTGATATTGGAACAGAAGAGCTCAGTCATATGGAAATAGTTGCAGAAACTATAAACTTGTTAAATGGCCATACTGTGAATCATGAATCTGTAGGAAGCGGAGAAATTCAAAGTCACGTACTTGGTGGATTAGCACCAGTTTTAATAAATTCTTCAGGAGCGCCTTGGACTGGTGATTATGTCACAGTTACGGGTGATCTTGTAGCAGATCTTCTTTCTAATATAGCTTCGGAGCAAAGAGCAAAAGTTGTTTATGAATATTTATATCGTCAGATTAATGATAAAGAAGTAAGAAATACTATAGATTTTCTTTTAAATCGTGAAGAGGCACATAATGCATTATTTAGGGAAGCATTAAATAAAGTAAAAGATACAGGATCTAATAAAGATTTTGGTGTAACCGAAGATTCAAAATTATATTTTGATTTGTCAACTCCAGGTAAGTATTTTGACAAGCCAAATCCTAAGGAACCAAGCTTTGCTAGTCCAAGAAGGTAGATAACCGTAAGGTTTAATATAAGAGCTCATGATAGAACTCTTTTTCATCCCCCAAACAAAATTTTTATTATAAAATATATAGATACCACCAATTGCTAACAAATTGGTGGTATCTATATTAAGTGATTGTAGTATGAATATATTTATTTTTTTGTAAAATAATAATTTTATAATATCACAAAAGTAGGTGAGATAACTATGATAGTTATATATCATGATGTGGGAGGTGCCCATTCCACTGCAGCAGCAGCTAATATACATATTGGAAACTTACCAATGGATAGAGTACCAAGTAAAGAGGAACTGCTTAATTTACCAACTTTCGATAAAATTGAAAAGAAAGATCTTGGCCGATTGATTTATATTGGCACAGATGAGTTTAATGCAGATGTATATACTTTAGCTAGAAAATATGCTCCTGAAATAGTAATACCTGCTATTATCGATATGCACTCTGTTCTTAATAAAAATACTGATGAACTTATTATTGTAGACACCAAGCCAACTGTTAATTTACTTATGAATATAGGTGGATATACTTCAAGAAAGCTTCATTGGGTAAGTTTTGGAAGACCCATTGTAACAAAGGGTACACAGCAAGCTTATATAAATATAGTTAACTTAGTTAAGGGGGTTAAAAACAACTTGAAAAATGGATAAGGAATAAAGAATAAGGAATAGTTTCATATGCAAGTTTTTTACATAAAGAAAATATTCCTCTTAAACATTCTTTATAATTACATTACTGCCTTAATAACACCACAGGCTAACATTTTACCGGACCCTCCAGAAGGCTGAGTTTTGTAATCGTCTGGACTCTCATGTATGATTACAGATTTTCCAATAATCTGAGCAACATTAAATTTATTTGTAAAAAAAGTCATTCTAGAATAACCATTATTAGAAAAGAGAACAGGAAAGTCTCCTGAATGATTGCCATGTGGCTGATTAGTTGGATTCCAATGTTCTCCAGCGGCTTTGAATGGTTCCGCAGGATTACCTACAGTACATGTACCATTTTGGTGTATGTGAAATCCATGAGGTCCAATTTGAGGTTTTCCAGCCATGGCAGGTCTATAAGGAGGTAAACCATTGACTTCCACAGAAACCTCAGTTCCTCCACGTACTTGAGTAAAGGTAACGGTACCTCTTATGTCAGGAGCTAAAGGTCCTCCCATTATATGAGCTACAGCTCTTCTTACACCTATATTCATGTCACCTCTATATTCACAACAATTGTAGTTTACAAAGGGGCATTTATATTCATCAAAATACATTATATCCTCCCGATTGAATACTTCAATTTATGTTATGTAAAACTTCCAAAACAGTTACAAAAATAGTAAATGCATCTTTTGAAAATTCTCTTAAATCAGGATTGCTAGCTTCCATAGCAGACCATGCATATTGATTTAGTATAGTTATGTAGACTTTTAATTAAAGCTGGTACGTTTAATTTTTGTAATTTTCTATAAAGGACTTTAAATATATATGCATTCTCCTTTAGTTTAAAGGAGAACAATGTTTTGATAGTTTTAGGTATATTAAAATATCATCAGTGAAAAATACATACATAAGTTTAACTTTTTTATTACAGGGTTTTATAATGTGTGGAGGTAAATGATATGAAACGGAAGATTAGAATAGTATTAGGTGTTGTATTTATACTTATTGTAGTGGTTTCTTTTATTATTAAAAATTTAACGGAAACTAATGATGGTAAGCTTAATGTGTATATTGCTACAAATTTAAAGTTGGATAGAATTCTTAATACTGAATTAATTAAGGGTAAATCAATAAACAAAATTAGGGGATATTTAAATAGGCAGTCAACTAAATGGTCTAATAAACCTATACCATTTTCAAATATTAAAAACGTTACTATAAAGATAAATTCTGAAAAAATACCAGTGCGTATATATACACCTGAAAGTGGCAGTAATCTTCCTATAATTATTTATTCACATGGTGGTTTCTGGATGGGAGGAAACCTTGATATTTATGATAGTATTTGTAGAAAACTTTCACAAAATACAAAAGCAATCGTAATGTCTGTAGACTATCGACTTGCTCCAGAAAATCCTTTTCCGGCTGGGCTTAATGATGTATATAGTATACTCCAGTGGACTTATAAAAATGCTGAAAGTATAAATGGAAATGGAAAACATATAGCCATGGTAGGAGACAGTGCAGGTGGAAATCTTTCTGCTGCAGTTTCCTTAATGTCACGAGATAAGAATGGTCCTCACATAGTCTGCCAGATATTAATATATCCTTCTACTAACATATATGAACTGAATAGTAAATCTTGGTCTTACTTTGCTAATGATTTTAGTGTTTCAATGGAAGACATGAAAAAATATACTTCGTTATATGTACCAAGAAAAGAAGATAGAAAAAATCCTTATGTATCTCCACTTTTAGCTAAAAACTTTAAGAAGCTGCCTGATACACTTATAATAACAGCAGAAATTGATCCTCTTCGAGATGAGGGAGAGGCTTATGGCAAGAAATTAAAAGAAGCAGGAACTCAAGTAAATGTCACTCGATATGAGGGTGTTCCCCATGGATTCATTACAATGGGTAAAATTACAAATAAAGCAGATGAAGCCTTAAATGAAACTTCATTATATCTCCAAAAAGAGTTCCAAAAATATAAATAACAATGTACTAAAGAAATAATAACATTAGTTTGGTTAAACACTAAAGCTAATGTTATTATGCTTACATCTGCTGCTTTTTTTGCGGGTTACATTTTGAAGGATATATCTAAACATACTATATATGCTAAAATATTATTAGGTATAGAATTATTATATTTAAGGAGCTTAAAATGAAAAAATTGAGATTATTAAATTTTATCCCAATAATAATGACAGTTAACTTGGTATACAAAATGTAAAATTAATCAATAAATTTTATTATAAAATATTAAAACAATGTTATGGAGGTTAGGGCAAGGTAAATGGAATATAACGCTAATGTAAAGAATCCCATCAAATTATTTTATTGTAATAAGTAAATAAAACAATTAGTATGGGATTCTTATTTTATATTTATTAGAGGTTGTGCCATTTTTATTGATTTATTGGAGGGTGTACTATTTTTTCTAGTTTATCAGAACTATGATTATTATATCTTGGTACACTAGGTGACGCTGAAATTTCTAAATTAGAGTCTGGATTAATAAATAGATTTAATATAGATATTTCTTGGCTTGGGGTTATAGTACCTGCTGTTACTAGGGCATCTAGTTCATTTTTCATATCTCGTTTTGTGGTTATTTCGTCATTATAATACATATCCAATATTGTTGTTGCTTGAGCTTTAGATATAGTTCCTGATGATACTAAAGTATCTAGTCTGGTTTCAAGACTTTCAGAATAGTAATTATATGTGTAAGTTGTATTGTAGCTATTATTACTGGAGGAAGATGCACTAACTGTTGTAGAAATTCCTATGTTTAATAATAAAGGCAGTGCAATTACTAAAGATGCAAGTACTTTATTTTTCATTTTTAACATTTATAAAACCTCCTAAATCATTATACAATATGTTCTTTAACTTTCCTTTGAAATAAATTCTAACTAATAATTGTGGGTATAATATTGAACAATTATGTGAAGTTTATGTTATTTATAAGTTTATGTAATTGTGATTTTTGTATCCTGAGATACCGAGTATTTATAATAAAAATAATATAATAAAAACATGAAAATAACAAGCAATGAATAATTAAGGGATAGTTTAGGAGGTTTGTCATGTCGAATATGTTTTGTTTTCAATGTCAAGAAGCTGCAGGTGGAAAGGGCTGTACTGCAAATGGCGTGTGTGGTAAAACTGCAGATGTAGCTAAAGCTCAAGACTTATTGGTTTACGTAACTAAGGGATTGGCAATAGTAAGTAATGAAGGAAGAAAAGTTGGGGTACTTGATGCTAATGTGGACAAGTGTATAACTGAAAATTTATTCTGTACAATTACAAATGCCAACTTTCATAGAGAAATGCTTTTAGACAGAGTGAAAGAAACTTTAAAATTAAGAGAAGAATTAAAAGCTAAAGTTTTAAGGGCTGGTGGACAGATTGGAGAATCTAAAAGCAGCAGTAGTTTTCTTAAGAAATTATTTGGAATGGCATCGAGTAAAATAGCTATTCCAGAAGCTGCAGCTTGGTCAGCTGATAATATGAATGAATTTAATGCAAAGGCTGATAAAGTGGGAGTATTGGCCACTGAAAATGAAGATATAAGAAGCTTAAGAGAACTTGTAATCTATGGTTTAAAAGGTTTATCGGCATATATGAAGCATGCTATGAACTTAGGATATAATGATGTAGAGGTTCATAAATTTATGTCCAAAGCGTTAGCTGCTACATTAAATGATTCATTATCAGCAGATGATTTAGTGGCACTTTCATTAGAAGCAGGAAAATACGGTGTGACTGCTATGGCTTTACTTGATAAAGCTAATACAGAAACTTATGGAAATCCTGAAATTACAAAGGTTAACATTGGAGTTAGAAATAATCCAGGAATACTAATATCCGGTCACGACTTAAAGGATCTTCAGATGTTATTAGAGCAGACAGAAGGAACGGGAGTAGATGTTTATACTCATAGTGAAATGCTTGCAGGACAGTATTACCCAGCTTTCAAGAAGTATGCTCACTTTGCGGGAAACTATGGAAACGCATGGTGGAAGCAGGGAGAAGAGTTTGAAAAATTCAATGGAGTAATTTTAATGACTACAAACTGTGTAATTCCTCCAAAAGGTTCATATAAGAATAGATTATTCACAACAGGGGCAACTGGTGTACCAGGCTGTAGACACATTGAAGCAGATGAATTTGGAAACAAGGATTTCTCAGAATTAATTGCTATTGCTAAAAAGTGCAAGGCTCCAACTGAAATAGAAAAGGGAGAAATTGTGGGCGGATTTGCTCATAATCAAGTATTGGCTCTTGCTGATAAGGTTGTAGATGCAGTTAAGACAGGTGCTATAAAGAGATTTTTTGTAATGGCTGGCTGTGATGGTAGAGCAAAATCCAGAAATTACTATACTGAATTTGCTGAAAAGCTGCCAAAGGATACAGTTATATTAACTGCAGGATGTGCAAAATACAAATATAACAAGTTGAACCTTGGAGATATTGGTGGAATACCAAGAGTACTTGATGCAGGACAATGTAATGATTCATATTCCCTAGTTGTCATTGCATTAAAACTTCAAGAAGTATTTGGATTGGATGATGTAAACAAGCTTCCAATATCCTATAATATAGCTTGGTATGAGCAAAAAGCTGTAATAGTGTTATTATCCTTATTATATCTTGGAGTTAAGAACATTCACTTAGGACCAACTCTTCCAGCATTCTTATCACCAAATGTAGCTAAGGTATTAGTGGATAATTTTGGAATAGCGGGAATAGGAACTGTAGATGAAGATATAAAGATGTTCTTAGGATAAGATGGAGAAATCTATGTTATTAAATTACCAAACCCTAAGGATTATGTAAAATAAGAAACTTCAAACTTTGAAAAGTAATCTTATATAGAATAGGATAATCAAAAATAGAAGCATTGACTGATTGTTAAAGTTAATGCTTCTATAGTTTTTAATAAAGATAAAAAAGCGAAAGGTTATTTAATTGTTGATGGATTCAGATCTATTTCAAAAGGACCAATTGAAGAAAAAGACACATCAATTTCGTTTAATTGTAATTTGTCACCTATTCCTTTTTCCTTTTGAAGAATATGTTTAATAATATTATTATATGATCTATGGTGATTGTTCCCATTTTCTCCTATAGTAATGCTTGTAAAGTAAATGTCCCAAGTTTGCAATTTTGAATTGCTGTCATTTATATAACTGTAAATTAGTTTTACGCTGTCATCTGATAGACGCTCAATACTAATAATTTTATATTTAATTCCCTTATACTCACCAGTTTTGTTTAAAATGCTTTTTCCTGATTTAGGAACATCTAAGTCTATCTTGAAATCATTATTTTTACCCAAGTAATCATTTTGACCATGATAAACTAATTTTGGAACAGTTAACTTTAATTGTTTACCGGTAAGTTTGCTTAAATCAAATAAAGATTCATTTCCTTGATCTAAATAATTAGTATTGGTATGTCCATATACTGCGTTATTATATTCATCAGAAATTATAATGTAGGAAGCTTGTATAGAATTGTTATTTATTAATTCTGTACTAATTGGTTCCTTAAATCCCCATTGTTTCCCTTCTTCAAAGGTTCCACAATTAACTTTATCTATTCTTTCTAATTTAAAATCTGGTAAGGTATCTGTAAAATAGTAATCTACTCTTAAAATATTTCCCTCTCTTTTTAATGAAGTTACGTTTAACGTAGTTATTCCATTAGTTGCAGTATATAATATTTTTGATTCAGGGGCTTCTTTAAAATCACAATTTTTCAGTTTAAAAGTTGCTTTAGTAAATTTTTTATCATTATCTATAATATTTAAAGTATAACTATTAGCTTTTTCTACTTTACCATAGTATTCTGCTCTGTATGAACCTATATGGTTATCTGGCATCAGAGCAAGGTTATCACTCCTATGAAGTTCATAGGAATTACCATGATCGTCTTTAATAGTGTAATAAGACCGTTTAGGTTCTTCAGGTGCAATAGTTAAAGTAACTATAATTTTACTTTTGTCCACATACATGTTAGCTAAAGTTATATTGCCTTGTTTAAGACCACCATTTTTGAGAATTTTCGGTTTATCCGAAGAAACCGTTACTTCTCCAATACCAGATATGACAGTGAGCTTTTCTATCATATTAGCTAAAACGTCTTTTTGGGATATAATTATAGGAATAGTTATCAAGAGGATAATGGCTGCTGCAATAAAATTTCTTTTAATTTTAGACTTTTTAGACTTCAATTTGCTAATAATATTTTTACAGATTTTTTTCTTTTCGATTTCATTGAGTTCCACATTGGCAAATTCATTTTCGTTTATATTAACATCATTTAAAAGCACTAAAATATCATCTTCATTTAAATTTAATTTCATTTTGATACCTCCACTTCACCTGAAATACCTAATTTTTTTATAAGTGAGTTTTTAGTACGCCATAATCTATTGTAAACAGCCCCCTTAGATAAATTAAATTTTTTGCACAGGCTGTCCATTTCTTCGTCTAAAATGTATTTTCGTATAAAAAGTTCTCTATCAAGCTCAGGCTCATATTGTAAAAGCCTTAGTAATTCCTCTTTCTTTTCCTTCAATATATACTCATTTTCAACATTAATTTTAGAGATTAACATTTGTTCTTCTATTTGCAGATTATGCTGTTTAGTTAAGTTTCTTTTATAATCTATAGCTTTATATTTACTTACAGCTAAAAGCCAATTTTTAAATGAAGATTTTTTAGGATTATATAAGTGGCTTTTATTCCATACTAAAAGATATACATCATTAATACATTCTTTTGCATTTTCATAATTATGGTTTCCGAGCACATTTATTACAATTTTAAAAACTAAATTGCAGTAGGTATTAATTATGTATTCTAAGGCCTCAGGATTTTTTTTCTTAAGTTCTAATAAAAAGTTTTCATGATTAATTTCCATTTTTAACTCCTTTCGTCTTATTCTATCACTAATTAATACGGATAATATGGTTACTATTTCACAAAATTTATGTTCACATTTTTAAGTTGTTTATTATAAAAATACATTATGGGATTGTTCTGCTAAGAAAATAAAATGAGCGGCATAGGATTACAAGTAAATGCTTGTTGAATTTACAAGTATTTACGTGTTTGGATTATTATTAAGGTACTATTATACTTAAGACATAGTATAGTGAAATTCATTTTATATAAAGTGAAACTTTAATTAATAATGGAAGGTGTTACAAATGCTAATGTATATAGGTCTTATAATTTCTTTTGTACTTCTTATATTTAGTGTTTTCAAAAGTATATTTATTGGATATACACTAACTGTTTGCTGGATTTTATTTGTGGTAATTTCATTTAAAAAAGGATACAAGCTAAATAAGATAATGAAAATGTCATATAACGGAGGAAAAAAATCTTTTATAGTCTTAAAGGTTTTTATTTTAATTGGTGCAGTAGTTGGTATATGGATGGCTTCAGGTACAATACCAGCTATAGTTTATTATTGCCTAAAGTATATAACTCCGTCTATCTTTGTACTGGGTACTTTTATAATATGTTGTATGACTTCATTTTTAATAGGTACATCTTTAGGGACGGTGAGTGTTATAGGCATACCTCTAATGATATTAGCTAGAAGTGGGAATATGAATTTGAATATAGTAACAGGTGCGATTATGGCTGGAGCTTATTTTGGAGATAGATGTTCTCCCATGTCTTCTAGCGCTGCTTTAATTGCAAACTTAACAAAAACTAATATATTTGTTAATATAAAGAATATGTTTTATTCATCCATAATTCCGTTGTTACTATCTTTAATTTTTTACTATATACTATCTGTGTCTTATCCCTTAAAAATTATAAATAATAACCTGTCAAGTGAACTTTTTAGCATATTTAATATAAAGTTAATTATGCTATTTCCTGCTGTGATAATACTAGTATTATCATTATGTAAGGTTAAAATAGAGATATCTATTTTGGTAAGTATATTATGTGCTTCTGTACTAAGCATATTTATTCAAAACCACCAACTGAAAGATATAGTATATTATATAATTTTTGGATTTAGAATTAATTATACAAGCCCGCTGCAAAACATTATAAAAGGCGGAGGAATTCTTTCCATGTTGAAAGCTTCTTTTGTAATATTTGTATCATGTTCTATAGCTGGCATATTTGAAGAAATAAAGATATTTGATAAGTTAAAAAAATTGCTTTTAAATATGAACTTGACAAGATATAAATTATTTGGGATGACAACAATAGTAAGCATAATAACAGCAGCATTTGGATGTAATCAATCAATAGCTACTGTTATGACAAATGAGATTATGAAGGATTGTTATAATAAAAATGATAAATATGAATTTGCTTTACATCTTGAGAATTCAGGAATTTTAATTGCTGCACTTATTCCCTGGAATATCGCTGCGTTAGTTCCTACAACTACTATGAATGTAAACGCCACTGGATATGTTATTTATGCATTTTATTTATATATGTTTCCTTTTATATATTTTATATATTTAAGGTATTTTAATAAAGTTACTAAATTGAAGTTGTTTACAAGAATATAACAGATATAGAACTAAAATACTTCTTTAATTGTATAAGATTAAATAAGATAGATTATTAGAATAATATTTTACTTAATCTTATATAAGTTTTTTATGCTAGAATATTGTTATAGCAACTTATTATAGTGGTGTAGATTATTTTTAATGAGAGGGGCTAAAAATGGAAACTCTTAGCTATAAATATTTTTTAGTCGCTGCTGAAGAATTGAATATTACCAGAGCAGCGCGAAGGCTTTTTATATCTCAGCAATCGTTGAGTCAGCATATTGCAAAACTTGAAAATAAGTATGGAGTGGAGTTGTTTCAACGCAGGCATCCAATGTCTTTGACTTATGCAGGAGAGCAGTTTGTTAAGAAATTGACTCATATAGTGGATTTGGAACGTCAGATAACTAGCGAAATGCAAGACATACGCGCAGATAATTGCGGGCGACTTGTCATTGGCATCTCCTATACTCGAGGACGAGCGATTCTTCCAGATATACTTCCTTTATATAATGATTGCTATCCAAGAATAGAAATTCGCTGTGCGGAGGGAACCTCAGAGGTTTTGGAGCAAAAGTTGCTCCAAGGTCAGATAGATATTATGGTTGATTCAGCACCTGTGAATACATTGGAGATTCAAACTATAGACATTATGGTGGATAAACTAGTTATTATTGTAAGTGATAAAATTTTACGTAAGTATTGCCATGATAGCTATAAATATATAATTTCTCACAGTGGCGATGATATGGATATAACACTGTTTAAGAACTGTCCTCTTCTTCTTCTTTCTAGTGAAAATCACATACGCACAATTATCGATAGCCATTTAAGGCGAAAAGGTGTGAATCCTAACGTTATTATGATGTCAGAAAATGTGGAAACCTTAATTGCTCTTGCAATGAAGGGAATTGGTTTAACATTTTGTCCTCAGATGCTTTTACCTGAACAATTAGTACCTGGCACTGAAACCCAAAGGGAGAGGTCATATATCATTACTCTTAACGACCGTTCAACTGACAGTACCATGATACTAGGTTATAAAAAGGATCGATACCTGTCAACCGCAGCAAAGAATTTTATTTCACTGATGCAGCAAAAGTTTTCAAAAGAAATGGAATGATTAAAGAAGAGAATTATTTAATAAAAGTTATGTCACATGAGATCATTATAGAGAAAAGAGTGCAGCCATAAAAATGCACATTAATGGATTTAGCTGCGGGCTGCTTAGAAAATATGATTTATGGATTATATAGTATCTCTTATTCCCCAAAATTTAGGATTAGAAGATTTAATATTTTTTAATTTAGATTTAATGTGATTTTAATCTAGTAGAGCCAAAATAAAAAGAGATGAAATATTATAACTATAAAAAGGTGGATTTTATAATGATAATAAATACTCATATACTAATTTCTAATATTATATATAATTATTGTTCAGAAAAATTGAATATTAAATTAAATAAATGGGCTTTTACATATGGCAATATAAAACCAGACTTCATAAAAGATAAATCTAAGTACTGTCATTGTATAAATGAAAGTATAAATGTGGTATCGGAATATTCTCAGCAATTGATTCATAATAAGATGTCAATTAAAAACTATTCTATTACCTTGGGTATATTATGTCATTTTATTTGTGACTATTTTTGTTTATATCATACGGAAAAGTACAAAAATAAAAATCTTTTTCAGCACTTGATATACGAAATAGCCCTTCATTTTGCTTTTATAAAGCATTTAATATGTGGGAAATTGAGAATCATTATAAATGATAATATTCCTAAAAAAGATATAGTATCTATAATAAATGATGTTTACAAAAAGTATGATAAAGAAAATAAATTCTTTACAAATGATATAAATTATGCAATTTCCGCAGGAATAATGGCTGTAGAATTAATAGTAAGTTGTGATAGCTTTAAGTATAATTCCGAGAAAAACAGTAGGAAGATATCTTGATTATGTTAGATAAGTGACGAAACTCACACTTTTTAAAGCTGTAATATCATATTAATATAAGATATAATTAACGTGAATTCGAGAATTTAATAGAATTCACGTTATTATGGTTTTAAAGGGGACGCTGGGGACTAGAGAACAAAGCTAGTCTGTTCTTAGAAATCAATTAACTGACACAAATATAAATTATAATATATAATAAATAGTATTAATTTTAAATTACAACCTGAAAGGAGTTAATGATATATGAAATGTCTTCTTGATATGCACACTCATACTATAATCAGTGGACATGCCTATTCAACCTTAGCAGAAAATGCAAAATATGCCAGTGAAAAAGGAATTCAACTTTTAGGTACCACAGATCATGGCTCTTCCATGCCAGGTGCTCCTCATGAATGGTATTTTGGAAATCTAAAGGTACTTCCCAAAGAACTTTTTGGTGTTACTATGCTTTATGGCTGTGAGGCTAATATCATAGATTATGAGGGAAACTTAGATTTACCAACGTTTCTTCAGAAAAAAATGGATATATTAATAGCAAGTATTCATGAACCAGTGATGGAAGCAAATGAAGACGCTGATCTAAATACTTCTGTTTTTTCAAGGGTTATGGATAATCCTAATGTACACATTATAGGTCATTTGGGTAACCCTAGATTTCCAATTCACGAAGAGGAATTAGTAAAAAAGGCAAAGGAAAAAAATATACTTATTGAAATAAATAATAGTTCTTTTGTAAGTTCAAGAATTGGAAGTGAAAAAAACTGTACTAAAATAGCCCGTTTATGCAAAAAATATGGAGTAAAGATAATATTAAATAGTGATGCACATTTTTACCCAGATATAGGTAATTTTGATGCTGCCTTGAGTATGCTTAAGCAGATAGATATGCCTGAAGAACTAATTATAAATAGAAGTACGGAAGAGTTTCTTCAGTTTCTGAGCCATAGGCATGACTAGTTAATCTAGAATATATGAAATTTTGTCAGTTACCGCTTTAAATAAAATGAATTATTAGGGAACATCATAAAGATGTTCCTTTTATATGTGCAGAGGAAAAGCATGGTAAGAATAATGGCTTGCAGGAATTGGGAGTTGATAAAATTATGAAAGGTAAATTAAGATAAATAGATAACCTAATATTACTGTATAAGGTTAACTTGACATAAAAATCAAATAATGTTACATTTGTGATGTAAGGTTAACATTACAGGAGTGATTATTGATGAAAAATCGATTAAAAGAATTGCGTGAGTCTTTTAATTTAACTCAAGAACAACTAGGAAGACTTATAGGAGTATCTAGACAAGCAATTAATGCTATTGAAACAGAAAAGTTTGAACCATCTATATGGCTGGCTTATGATATTAGCAAGGTATTTCGTTGTTCTATAGAAGAAGTCTTTCTTTTTGAAGAAAGTGAAAGAAAATCAAGATCTAAACAAAGTAGAGGTGTTGTTTAAATGGCATTAAGACAAATTAGACTTTTTGATGATGAAATACTTAGAAAGAAAAGCAGGATGGTTAAAGTAGTAGATAATAAAATAAGACAAATCTTAGATGATATGGCTGATACTATGTATAATTCAAAAAATGGTGCAGGATTAGCAGCTCCACAAGTCGGCATATTAAAGAGATTAGTTGTAATAGATATGGGTCAGGGACTTATAAAATTAGTTAATCCTGAGATAATTAAACAAGAGGGAAAGCAGGAAGTTATAGAAGGGTGTTTAAGTATTCCAAGGGTATTTGGAAAATTGAATAGGCCTGCAAGAGTAACAGTAAAAGCTTTAAATGAAAATGGAAAGGAAATTATATTAAAAGGTACAGGAGATTTAGCAAAATGTTTCTGTCACGAAATAGATCATTTGGAAGGCATTCTTTTCACTGATTTAGTTACAGAGTATGTGAAATAGTTACGTAAAAAATAAGTACCGGTTATTTTAGGTACTTATTTTTTTAAGATACTTCAATGGATTAATTTACACTGTTTGACGCTCTGGGGTTATCTTTTTTTGTAGTATCATATTTTTTAGGGCAGCTAGGGGAGGGGATGTCCATTTTTGTTTATGGCATATCATTTTAGCACATATAGAAATCTCACAATCTTCTATGGATAAAGTGTCAAGTTCACCAGTATTAATTTCTTCTTCAACTGCAATTTTTGGTAATAGTGAAATTCCAAGTCCGCTTTTTACGCATTGTTTTATAGCTTCCAAACTGCTGAATTCCATAATGGTATCTATTTTTACGTTGCATTTTTTTAATAATTCTTCAAGTTCTACACGGTAGCAGCATTCTGCTTCTGGAAGTATAAAAGAATGATTTTCAAGTTCGTGTATTGTTATTGTTTTTAAATCAGCTAAAGGATGATCGGGAGCTACGATAAAAACTGTAGAATCTTCAAAAATATTAATTTGAGAAATATAATCATGTTGTGATTGATCATGAAGACTAAAAGCAACGTCAATCATGTTATGTGATAACATTTTGGGAAATTCGCAGCAGTCGGCCATTCTAAGTGTTACTTTAACGTCGGGATATGTGATACGATATTCTTTAAGTATTGGAGGAAGCCAAAAAACAGAAAGAGTTTCAGCGGCACCTATTCTAAGCAGCCCAGAAATTTTTTCATCTTTATTAAATAGTTGATGAATTTCTTTTTCATATTGAATCATTTTTTCAGCTGGAGAAATTAATTTTTTTCCATTTTCATTTAAGAAAACTTTTCGTCCAAGACGTTCAAAAAGTTTTACTCCTAATTCTTGTTCTAAATTACGTATATGATCAGAAACAGAGGATTGTGAATAGTTAAGTTCTTCCCCAGCTTCTCTAAAATTCAATAATTTAGAAACAATAATAAATGTTTGAAGTTGTTTAATGTCCATTATATCACATCCAATCGTAAAAGCCGATTAAATTAATTAATATAATCGACTTATCAGTATATATATTTTATGCTACATTAGAAATAGGAGGATTTCAAGTGCTATAATTTTTTATATTTTATATATATGAACTATTTAGGAAATATTTTATGATTGTGACTGTAACTTTATACTAGACAGTAATTATTTTATATTTTTAGGTATAGTTATAAATTATAGATATTATTTCATTATAACTTAAAATATAGATATTACATATTTTTTATACTATAAATAAAATAATAGATTAAATTTTTATTGCGTATTTTAGGGGGTAGTACTTTTGTTTTGTGTATGACATTAGTTTTGTACCTGTAGTTATTAAGGGATTAAATGTAAATGTTTTATTAAAGTATAATAAAATATATTCAAGGGGGGAAATTCCATGAAAAAAATTATAGGAACCATATGTATTATACTAGTTATGCTTGCAGCTTTATATCTAATGTATATTATTCAATAATTCTTATTATAAATATATTTAATATTTACCGTATTAATAACATTTCATATTTTTAAAGATAAAAAATTATATAGTGGAACATAAGATATAAAAAAGAATAGTTATATTACCACAACAGTATAATAAGTCTACCTCCTAATAAAAATATTAAGACAGAGACATAAAAGTGTTGAAATATTTAAACTAATAGGAATATTTTTGAAAGTATAGGAAAGCCTAAAGTAGTAAAAGTTTATTTTAGGCTTTATTATTTTTTGTAATTAAATTATAATTAGTTGTAATATTATAAATATATAAAATATTTAATTTTAAGCAATTATTAAGGTTTATAAGATATTTTTAGAGTAAATATTGTATAAACCATGGAGATAAAGATAGTGTTCATTTTATTATTAGAAAAGGAAGAATTTATAAAATATGCTATTTCAGGAACAATAAATACACTTATAACATTAACTATTTATAATGTTCTTATACGAATTGGTGTTAATTATATGGTATCAAATGTTATAGGATATTTTATTGGAATTGTAAGCGGATTCATACTAGACAAGGTATGGGTATTTAAATCAGATAAAAAAGTATTTAATTTATTTGCTAAATTTATTATTGTAAACATAACTTCTATTGTCTTTAGTTCTATAATATTGTTTACCTTAGTAAATTATATATGTATAGATAATATATTGGCTCAATTAATAGCAACTATTTCTACGGGCATATTTAATTATACAATGAATAAATTATGGACATTTTCTTAAAATAATTATGTATTAATAAAACAACAGGATGTGTATATATGTCTATAAATCAATGTAAAAGATACTTTTTAAAAGAATGCAATAGTATTGATGAATTTTGGAAAGAGTTATGTCCTGAAAAACCTTTAGGTAATAAAAGAGGTAAATTTATTTATAGAGGACAAAGGGATGAGACATGGCCACTAGTCCCTAGTATATTAAGAATTAATAAAAAAACTAATGTAAAAACTCATATAAAGTGCGAGGAGCAGGTACGTAATGAACTTCTCATATTAAATTATTTTGTGGACCAGTGTGATTTAATTGGTATTAGTATTATAAATGATTCCTTAGAGTTTCGAAAAAAATACCTAGATTTTACAGTATGTGATGGAGAAGATAAATATTTTATAGATCCATCAAATTGGCCTAGTGAGGAATTACTGGAATTAATGGCATTAGCCCAACACTGTGGGGTGCCTACTAGCTTGTTAGATTGGTCAAAGCGCTCATATGTTGCCGCTTATTTTGCTGCTTCATCAGCTTTAAAACACTATGAAAAAGATAGTGATGATAAACTATCGGTATGGGCGTTAGATATAGAAAAAGTTAAATTATATGAAAATGTTAAGTTAATTAAAGTCCCAGGTTCAACTAGTAACAATCTTGCTGCTCAATCTGGTCTGTTTACTTTTTTAAAACAGCCAGGTAAAAAAGGGGATATATTTTCTCCTAGATTTTTAGAAAATGAATTTGAAAATACAATAGATACCCCCTTGTGGAAAATAACATTACCTGTTAAATACTCTGCAGAGATACTTAAGTTATGTAAATTATATGGAGTTTCAGGTGCAACTTTATTTCCTAACTATAATGGAGTATCAAGATCTGTTCTGGATTTTATAAATACTATTTTAATAAATAATAAAATAATTAATTGAACATAGATTTTTTAAACTCTACAATGACGTTCACTACCTCAGAGGTTGAGCCTATACGTATAGGGGGACCCCAGGTACTAGCACCACATGATACTATGACTTGTAATTTCCCAGTCTTAAGATATCCATAATGAACTTTGAACATTTTATTTGTAATGAAATTGAAGGGAAAAAACTGTCCCTTATGAGTATGGCCGGATAATTGCAAGTCCACTCCCATATTTTCCGCCTCATCAATGTTTATAGGCTGATGATCTAACATGATTACAGGTAATTTATGATTTATTCCTTCTGTAAGTTTTGATAATTCCATTCGTTTTTTTCTGCTCATCATTTCATAGGACTTATCTTCACGGCCAATAATATAAAAGCTATCTGCTATTTTTATACAACTGTCTCTAAGTACATTAATTCCTGATTTATTAAGAATATCTAGTACATATGATAAATCTCCGCTTTGATAATCATGATTGCCCAAACAAGCATAAACACCATATTTGCTGTTGATTTTGTGAAAATCATTTACTATTCCTTCTTTTATAAAGGGTACTATATCGTCTATTATGTCTCCTGTAATTAAAACAATGTCTGGTTTCAACTGATTTATAGTATGAATTATTTTGTTTTGTCTATGGTCATTTATATTACTAATATGTATATCGGATATCATTACAATACGAAGTTTTTTAAAAATTTTTTGCTCCTTGTTAATATTTATATTGTAGGTGGTAACCTTTAATTTTTTTGCATTGAAAGTTCCGTATATTAGTAAGATTATTATTAATGTAATAACAGATAGTTCAGATGATAAGGTGAGAATAGAATTATTATTAGTCACTTTTGATGACAAATAGTTCCATATGTTAAAAAAAGCAATAATCTTAACAATCACAATGGAAAGTATAAAATAAGACAAAGCAGCAATCCAATAGGAACCTATAATATAAAAGATTCCTCGAAGAAAGTAAGGTAAGAATCTATTGGCTATAATTCCAACAATAACACAAATGACAATAAGAGAAAAGACTATCCAATAAATCTTTGGATTAAGTAAAGGTATAGTCATACCTAGTAACTGCCAAGCCCAGAGGCCTGCGTAGTAGTTTAACAATCCAAACAATATTATAAATATACTTATTAATGTATAATAAGCCAACTTAATGTACCCCATTTCAATGTAAAATATTTTTATTTATTTCAACGACCTTAAAACCTTCTATTTGAGCTTTAGCAATTAATTCATCACAATCTATATGCATACAATAAACTTTATTTCTTTTATCTTTTGGTATAGATTTGCATAAGAGTTTCAATGATGTATGTACATTTCCACTATAATCGGCTAGACAGGTATCATGGTATATTTCATCAATATTATATTTATATATTACGTGGGATACCTTATTGCAATCACCACTATACCATATTAGTCTACCACTCTTTAAAT
The DNA here is from genome assembly GCF_045310515.1 of Candidatus Clostridium eludens. Classification (NCBI taxonomy): domain Bacteria; kingdom Bacillati; phylum Bacillota; class Clostridia; order Eubacteriales; family Clostridiaceae; genus Clostridium; species Candidatus Clostridium eludens. Next base: position 42,734 of record NZ_JBJHZX010000006.1, read on the forward strand.
ATAATAAATATCCAAAACATTTTAAAGTATCAATATGGCTAACAGATATAGGTTTTATGCTTGTGATAGCAGCAAACCTATGAAAGTTATTTGTATTAACATTTAAATAATGAAAATTATAGTCATGTCTATCTCTATGACCATGTAAATGTAATAAATGGTATAAACTTTTGTGAGGAAAGTATATATTAACTACTATATGTTTTATATAATAGCAATAGTATATTAGACTACTTAAACTACCTACATGATCTGAATCCAGATGTGTAATTAATACATGAACATTTTTAATGTCATGAAGCAAATGTTTATTAAGTATTCTTTCAAATATATTTTCACCACAATCTATTAATAATAATTCAGTATTTTCTTTTATAAATGCTGAATTATTACCTTCTCTTATATTGAATGCTGAGCCTCTACCTAAAAAATTTAACATTTATATTCCCTCTTAACTAAATATGTATTATTCTTATTTTATCCTATTTTTCATATAATTTGTGCATTCAGTGAAATTTAGTTAATATAATTTCATAATATTTACATTGATTACATTTTAAGTTAATTGTATAATATTGTAAAGAGGTGATCTGTATGGAAAATAAAGAAATAAACATAAGAGATTTTAATAAGGACAATTATAAAACAAAAGATGTAGCAAAAATGCTAAATACCAGTACTCAAACAATTAGAAATTATTGTTCTACTTTTAAAAATGTCTTAGATACTAATCACAAAAATGGTCAGCATAGGATTTTCACCATGAAAGACATTAATAAGCTTAAATTAATTAGATATCTTCTAAAAGAAAAACAAATGACAGCTAATCAGGTAATTCAATATTTTAAAAACCCTAAGGGTAATAACTATGATCTTAGTAATGTTAGTTTCAAATTATTAGTACAAGCTTTATCTGATGCTATGCTTCCTAAAATTGAAGACATTGTTGTAAAAAATCTTCAATCTCAAACTGGTGATATTAAGGATACCATTTACCATAACTCTACTGATATAAATGATAATATAACTAAATTATTGTCCGGGGAAGAAGAACTCCAAAATACTATAAATCAAATTAAAGAAGAACAAACTCAATATATTAGCAGAGTTGAGAGAAGAAGAGATAGAAAGAAAAAACGGGGTATACTCTTTAGTTTACGAAAATTTCGATTTTGGACTTTCTTATTGCCAGGGTATCCTCGGTTATAAAAAGGATGGAACTATAAGGTTCCATTCCTTAGACTATACTAATATCCAGGAGTATTACATCACTTTGAAAAAGCTGAGAATGTTAACAATGTTAGCGTCTTGTATCAAACTCTAAGTCTGTATCCAGCTCCCCAGACTGTTTCTATATATTGAGGTTTAGAAGGATAGGGTTCTACTTTTTCACGTATTCTTCTTACATGCACTGTAACAGTGGCGTTATCACCCATGGAACCAAGTCCCCATATCTTTTCAAATAGTTCTTCTCTGTTGAATACCCTATTAGGATTCTCTGCCATATACAGTAAAATATCAAATTCCTTTTGTGCTAAAGTTATCTCTTTACCATTTACAAATACCTGTCTGGAATCCTTTAGTATCTCAAGTCCTCTTATTATTAATTTGTTATGTTTTAAATTAAATTTATTTTTTATTCTTTCGTAGTTTTGAATATGAGATTTGACCCTTGCCACCAGTTCACCAGGACTAAAGGGTTTTGTAATATAATCGTCAGCACCTAAAGTAAAACCTTTAATTTTATCAATTTCTTCTTTTTTAGCAGAAACTAAAAGTACAGGAATATCCTTTTTATCATAAATACTGCGTAGAATGCTGTAGCCGTCAATTTTAGGAAGCATTATATCTAAAATCAATAAATCAAATTCACCGTTATTTAAGGTATTTAAACCTTTTACGCCTTCTGTACATATAGTAACTTCAAATCCTTCTAATTCTAGATAATCTTTTTGAAGCTCCGCTATACTTAAATCATCTTCAATTATTAAAATCTTTTTCATAATGACCTCTCTTATGTATTTTTATCATTTATTCAACATGTCTTTATAGGCATTAAAGTTTATTCAGTATGAGATATCAGTCAATCTTCTCCAGTGATATTAATATACTTGTTCCTTTATTTTCAGTAGATACAGCCCATATTTTTCCGTTATGGCCTTCTACAATCTGCTTTGATATAGCAAGTCCTAATCCGCTTCCACAGGCATTGCTTCTTGAAGAATCTTCTCTGTAAAACTTATTAAATATTTTACTTACATTATTTTTGCTAATTCCGCATCCATTATCTTTTATTTCAATTATAATACTTAAAGTTGTTTCTCTCAGAAATATACTAACTTCCCCTTTTTTCTTATCCATATATTTTTTCGAGTTATCAATTATATTTAATATAACTCTCATGAATCTCTCTTTATCTATCATAACATATTTTGAATTTTTTAAGTGATTTTGTAAACTGATTTTCATATTAAGTTTTTTAAGTTCAGGTTCACTTTCTAGAATACAGTAATTAAAATAATCTATAATATCTGTTTTTTCATAGTTAAAAGGAATTTGTTTCAAGTCCAGTTTGGAATATAGAAGCAAATCGTCTATCATGGCATTAATTTGTCTTGTTTTTCTATGTATAGTTTTTAGATAATGTTCTAATTTTTCAGGGGTATTTGCCACACCATCTAAAATTCCCTGAACATAGCCTTCTATGGAAGTTATAGGTGTCTTTAAATCGTGAGATATACTGGAGAGAAGCATTTTTCTGTTATCATCATACTTCATTTTTATATTAATTGAATCTTTCAACTTTATTCTCATTTGTTCAAAGTCAGTGCAAAGTTCTTTTATTTCTTTGTCTCCAGTTTCTGCAATTTCAAAGTTTAAATCTCCATGTCGTATTTCTGACATAGCTTTTTTTAAAGATGTTATAGGATTTAATATTTTTTTTGAAAACATATAGGATACAAGAATACTCGTAAGTGCAGATGAAATCAAAAATATAGATAAAATAGCTATTATGAAGTTTTTTAAAATATTTGTTTCTTTTCTTATAGGAGTTAAAAATATTACTTTTCCTTGTAGGTTATTATTAAACTCCAGTGGAAAAGATTCTACAGAGTAGAAAGTGGATTCTATACTTACCATATTTGGTGAAGTTTTATTGTTTGCTTCATCTAGGGAGTTCTGTATGTCAATTTTATTCATATCTTGAGAAGAGAATACAATAGAATCGTTTTTTATTATTATAATTTTACCGTCTATAAGTGAAAGTTTCTGATTTAAAAATTTTTGAAATTGTGTATCGTGTATGTCTTTAATATTGGATTTTGATATTTCTCTTACTGTATTTAATATTTCAGATTTTATGTAGGCAGATTTTTTAAATTTATCGTAATTTATACTGGTATCAAAAAGTTTTGAAGATATAGATATAAATATGATTGCAGCTAAACTTGCAATCATAAAGGGAATTATTACAGTTAGAGTATTAGAAATAATCATACGTTTTTTTATATCCATTTATATGCACACCTTAAAGATCTTTTTTATCAAATATATAGTATCCTGCTGTAAATAATATTATAGCATAACTTAACATCATCATAAAATTTCTGAATATTTTTAGATATGGTATGTTGTCCATAATCCATAGAGCATGCCAACCAATCATTGATGTAAATAAAATTCCTGAATAGGTGGGAAAGAAAATAGCAAGTACTTTAGATATAATAAATACTAGTATAGATAGAAAAAACACAGCTATCCCATTTTTTAATATGTTGGCAAATAAAACAATTATGAGACATAGAATTGTCATAGGCATTAAAGTTACTACATAGGAAATTACTATTTTAATAAGGTTTTCTACAGTAAAAGAATTTGTATTAAATATTATGCCTGATATTATAGAAAATAACATTATAGTCATTAAAGTCATAAATATAAATATGATTATTGCCACTATTTTCACCGTAAAAAGTTTTAATCTGGTAACAGGTTTTGTTAAAGATATTTTCATAGTATTTTGGGAAAATTCTCCGGAAAAACTATCTATGGTAATAAGTGCTATAAATAGAGGGAGCAGTGTATTTATAAGGGTAGAAAGAACTAGTAAAGGAAATTCTGTGCTGGAAGCACCTTTAAGACCAAAATTATTTCTAAGTAATAAAATAAAAATTTGTCCCAGTATAATAAATACAATGGATAATATAATAGCTGCCAAAACTTTTTTGTTTTTATGTAGTTTTTCTAATTCATTTACTAATGTTGCTTTAAATCTTATCATTTCTATCCACCTCGCTGATAAAGTAATTTTCTAAAGAAGCATAATTATTTAATATATTTTTAGTAGTGTCTACATTAATAAGTTTGCCACTATATAGTACACCAATATGTGTACAGGTAAGTTCAATATCATGAATTAGGTGACTAGAAATAAAAAAAGTAGTATTTTTATTTTCTGCCAGATTTTTTATGATTTTTCTTACATCAATCATTCCCTCCACATCCAAGCCATTTAAAGGTTCATCTAAAATTATGATTTCAGGATAACATAAAATTGAAGAAGCAATTCCAAGTCTTTGTTTCATTCCTAGAGAAAATTTTTCGGGTTTTTCATCCTTATATTTTAAAAGTCCTACCATATCTAGGACTTCTTCAATTCTATTTGTATCTACATTGTGGTGGTACCTTGAAATTTGTTTTAAATTTTGAAAAGCTGTTAAATAAGAATAAGCTTCTGCATTTTCTATAATACATCCTACATTATAAATAGCTTTTTCAAATTCTTCTAAGATACTGTGGCCTAATATCTTAACATCTCCTCTATCTGGTTTTACAAGTCCTGTCATTATTTTCATAGCAGTGGTTTTTCCTGCACCGTTTGGTCCTAAAAAACCAAAAATTTGGCCTCTATATATATCTAAATTAATATTTTGTATACCTCTTCCATTTTTATATGTTTTAGATAAATTAATAAGTTCAATAACTTTTTCCATTTAAATCCCCCCAAATTTAGTTTTGATTATTTGAAAACAATTTGCCGGTAATATTCCGACAAATTGTTATTCTTAATATATATTTTATCCTAGGATTTAGTCTAGTACCTTTCTATAATTACTGTCTAATATTATATTTGAGTTTGTATCGTCATTGATAGTAAAACTTATATTTGGACCATTAGGTTGAATGTAAATAAATCCGGATACTTTTTTATTAGATCCTGTTGTACCATTGAATTTAGCGCTAAAGTTATCTTGATTTTCACCTAAGGTTCCAGTGAATTTTATATTTCCATTATCGTCTGTGTAGTTCTCATAGCCTTTTAAATATTCTTTAGAATAACTTCCGGTTATAGTTTTGTTATCTATATTCTCAATGTTTACAATAGCTTCTCCTATTTTTGTGAATTTTTTATCATCTTCTATTACAATATCTGATGTGTATTTTCCTATATGTTTTTGAGGGTTGGATAACTTGGTATAATCTTTTTGTATATTTTTTATTACTTTTTCTTTAGATAAATCAGGCTTTGTTACAGTAGTTGAATTTATATTTTCTATTTTTACTAAAACTTCTAAAGTGATCTGATGATCAGTACCATTTTTATCAGTACCATTTAAAGTTCCAGAAGCTAAAACAGTTTTAATTAATCCATTTTTATCTGTAGACATATTACCTTTTAAATCATTTACGGAAATATTTTTTGTGAGTTTGGGTATAACATCTTCATCACTGTTATTTGTATTACCATATGAGTTTTTAAATTGGAAAGATACAAGGGCATTTATAAGAGTGGGAATCTGGGTATTATTTAAAGATCCCGATATTTCTTTAGTTCCGTCTTGTTTTTCAGTAACTGTTGCAGAATCCTTTAAATTCCCTACAATGGAATCAGCTATTTTCTCTATATCTCCTGCTTTATCTTCTTTAAAAGGATTTTGTAAAACAGGATTATTTTTATCCTTGTCACTTAAGAATTCAGTTACGTAATATACATTTTCATTGGGGTTTTTGCTTATATAACCATTTTTATCTCTATAATAATAGTCTTCTGTCTTAGTAGAGCCTTTAGTACTGGTATTTGTCCTTTCCTCTGAATTTTTAGATATATCATATTTACTTATGGAGTTTTCAGATGCTACTGTTTTTCCATTATCTTTTATGGCAAATGATAAATCTACAGTGAAGTTTGAAAGAGTGCTAGTACAATTTTCAGCAGTGTATTTTAAGGAATCTTTTAATTGATCGTAACCACTTTTAGATGTAACTTCAGCCATAGCCGTGGTAGCAAACATCATAATCCCCACTGTAAAACTTATAATCATAGCTGTTTTTTTCCTGAATTTCATTTTTACATCTCCTTTTTACATTTTATAGGGAAGTACTTCCTAATTATATTGTAAAATAGGTATCTCTATTTTATCTAAACTAATTATAAACAAAATCTAAACTTTTCAAAGATTGCAGGTCAAAGTTTTCAAGGAAATATTGGAAGTTTATTGATGAATTTAAAAAAACTTGATTTATATAATGGAGTGTGTTATATTTAACGAGAACTTAAATGAATGGTAAATAATTTAAACACGAATATATTTCAATTATCACTTTATACTTATAATAATGTTAATGTCGAAATTTTATTTGGTGAATTATTACAAAGAGTTTAAGAAAAATAAAATTTCGGAGGTGTACGTTATGAAAGGTACAGTTAAATGGTTTAATGAGAGTAAAGGATTTGGATTTATTACAGGAGAAGATGGAAATGATATTTTTGCACACTTTTCCCAGATAAATGGAGATGGTTATAAATCACTTGAAGAAGGCCAAAAAGTTTCTTACGATGAAGGTAAGGGACGAAAAGGACCTCAAGCGGAAAATATCACTGTTCTTTAAATTAGAAAATGCTACCCCTTATATAATATATAAGGGGTTTTATATATTGTATATAATGTAAGGACATAAAGGAGAGTATGGATATGGAAAATATAGGTGTTAACAATTTTATTGCTATTGTTATAGGAATATTTTTAATTTTATTATGTTGTGTAATTTCCTATTTTTTTCAAAAACACCTATTTGGTAGATATAAGAATAAGGTAAAAAATGTAGTAGATAAAGATGACAAACCGATATCTTAAATTATCCTCTTTTCTTTAAAATTAGTGCTGTAAAAAAAAGAAACATTTCTAGTACAGTTTCAACAAATATGGCCATAAAAGGATATGAATAAAAATCAAAAGTTACTAAGTCCAGGCTATTTTTAAATGAGGTCATACTAATAACAAAAGAAAGAAGTACAGCAGGAAATACAAGAGGTTTATATGTATTTAATCCTATAATTTGAGATATTCCTAAACTAAAACCCCATATCATATTTGATGAGGCTATAATTCCAGCTCCAATGGAAATCATAAGCCAGATAGCTTCCACCCGTTCAAAAAATTCACCAACGTGAACAAATCTTGTAAGTTCAAGACTAGCATTGAGCATATTTTTTGCTTGAGGATAACTAAAGATTCCTATAGTGCTAATAATAAATATAATAATAATGAAAGCACCCATACTCACAGCAGCAAATTTTCCAATAAATCCATCCTCGGGATGATTACAAATGGGAATGTACATGCCCATTATAATACATATTCCTATAAAAGATAAAATAAGAGGAACACCTGTTAAAGTTGGGTATAAACCAAGCTCAAGCTGTGGTTTAAGTCTATCCATTTTTATATCAGGTATGACAAATAAAAATAATACAATGGAGCTAAATAAATATACTGGTCCCAAAATTTCACACACTCTTCCTATTACTTCTATACCTTTTAGAACAGCATAACCAATTACAATATAAGAAGTAATAAGAAGTGTCAACTCTGAAGTTTTAGGAAAAAATACTGTACTTAGTATTATACTTAAACTCCTTTGCAATATAGCAGAAACTAATAAAAAGAAAATAGGAAATAATATTCCTATAATTCTACCTAACTTTTTTCCAAGAATAGTTATGCTGTACTGTACCATATTCTGTCCTGGAAATCGTATACCCATGTAAGTATAAACTACAGCTAAGAGGACATCCAAAAACCAGGCTAAAATTACAGCTAGCCAGGCATCTCTTCTTGCCTGAAAGATTAATAATCTTAATACTTGCAAGCCGGTAAAAGAGGTAATAATACAAAAAAGCAGCCATATAAATTGATTGGTACTAATAACTTCTTTTTTTTGCATATTTTATTCATCTCCAAACGTTTACAATTTATTAAAAAATATTTTTCCTAAGGGTTTAAATAATTTTTCTATAAAATTTATTGGAGTTATTATACCTAACTTTTTACTAATTTCAAGAGATAGAGATATTAATAATATTAAGCTCATAGATAATAATTCTTTCCACATTCTTTTTTTTATCAGTGGAATTCCTTCCAGTACACATATTGACAATACTGCAATAATTATAATTGTCATCACTTAGCTTTTCCCTCCTAAGGCATTTTCGAATAAATAACTAGTCAGTATACTTAATTATTTGATACAGCGGAATCTTTAATTATACCTATATTGATTATCTTAATCTTAAAACTGATTTTATACTTTATATTTGGAAATGTTTTATCCCAATTCTTTTTCATAATCATCCACTTTTTAGGATGATTATTATATATTTTTGTTGAAAAACCAACAAAATCTGCATTGAGATGCTTCTGTGATTTATCTATCAATTCATCTAATTGATTTGTCAGTACCGTTTCAATATCATGTTCTACCTTTTCTAACATTTCAGGACTTACGGCAATATTTTGTATCTCTCTAATAAAAGCATCTCCTGTACATTGAATTTCTATATTAGTTCCATCTTTAGTTATATGAGGGATTATTTTGTTAGATATTTTTAAAACATCTGCAGTTATATTTTCATTATTTTTTACTGATTTAACCAGAGATACAGCCATATGTCCTTTTGAATAATCAATTAACCACAATAAATTTTTAGATTCTTCATTTGTCAATATTCCAATTAAACGGTCATTTTTAAAAATAGCCGTTTTTCCAATTGTAATTTTTCCAGAAGCATCATTTTCTGACTTTTCAAGTTCAACTACAGGGGCAAAGCTTGTTCTTGATTCCTTTTTTGATTCTATAATAAAATTATTTAAGTTGACAGGTAAGATAGATGGATCCTTTCTAAACCGATTCATCATATTGGTTATACCCCTTGAAGTAATATCTTCCCCGGGCAGCCTACTCTCTAAAATTTCCCTGGCTGTTTTATTTGCAACAAGTATCCAGCTGCTACTGCGAATTTGATGATTTCTATTTAAATAATCCATTACTTCAGAAACTCTCAATTCACATAAATTTTTTGAAAAAATGATTGCTTTGGTATGTGAAAAATCCAGAATTGCAGAATTATTTTTTGAGAAGTTTTGGATTGCATCAAAAATAGAATTCCCTGTACTGACTTTTACAATAGATTTATTTTCTTTCCCAGATGTATTATTGTCACCTTTGGCAGATTTTGGGTTAATAATTTCTAATGTTACAAGAAATGGTTTATCACCAGGTATTTTATCAATACCTATACCCATTACAATAGAAATTTCATTTAGTTCAATTTTATCGCGGCTGCAGCCATAAAGTAAAATAGAAAACATAAAAATGAAAATATTAAACAATATTAATTTATATTTGATATCAGAATTCATATTTATTGTCCTTTCTCATTTTTGTTATTTTCAGCAGGTGGAGCAGGCTTTAAATAAGGTTTTTGCCGTCGTGAGTTATTGGCATAATAGGGTCTATTGCTCATGCGCCACCAAGGAAATCTTATTACAACATCTTTAAGTTCCTTGAAATTTAAAGGTGCCATAGGAGAAAGATAATTTACACCAAATGATCTCAGTGATGATAAATGAATCAAAAGCAGAATAATGCCAATCATAATTCCATATAAGCCTAAAAATGCTCCTAAAAACAACATAAAAAAGCGTAAAATACGAATAGCATAACCCATATCATAAGATGGTATGCTAAAAGAAGCTATTGCGGTAATAGCTATAATAATGACAGTAATAGGTGAAACTATACCAGCTCTAACAGCTGCCTCACCAATAACAATTGCACCAACCATACCTACGGTTTGATTGGCAGGTGAAGGAAGACGGATGCCTGCTTCTCTAAATGCTTCAAAGGTGATTTCCATCATCAGTGCTTCAATAAGAATAGGAAAAGGAACTCCGCGTGCAGCTCCGAGAATACCAATAAGCAGAGGAGTTGGGATCATTTCTTTATGATATAAAGTAACTGCTACAAAACATCCGGGCAGCAAAAGTGAAATTCCAAAAAAAATCAATCGTATTAATCGAATGAATAAAGCAGTTGGATATCTTTCATAATAATCTTCACTGGATTGTAAAAATTGAATCATAGTGGCAGGAAGTATCAAAATACAAGGTGTACCATCTATTAAAACGGCTAATCTACCTTCTAAAATGCCAGCTGCTACCCTATCTGGTCTTTCACTATGCTGAATTTGCGGAAATAATGTATAGGAAGTATCTTCTATTAATTCTTCTATATATCCACTCTCTAAAATGGAGTCTACGTCTATTTTTTGAATTCTTTTTCTTACTTCTTTAACAATACTGTCGTCCACTATTCCCTGCAAATAAGTAATATTTATTTTTGTTTGGGTCTGCCTACCTACTATGAATTCTTCAATTTTTAATTGATAGGATTTGATTCTTCTTCTAAGCTGCGAGATATTTGTGGAAATATTTTCTGTAAATCCTTCGTTTGATCCTCTTAGTACCTTTTCAACGCTTGTTTCTGATATATTTTTTTCCTTCCAACCTGGGGTTGCGATTTTTAAAGCTTTAATGTCTCCATCTAATAAAAATACAGTATTTCCATTTAATAAAGCATATACTACTTCTCCAATAGTTGATATTTCACTTGTGTTAGCAATCCGAAGAAAATGTTTCTTAGTTATTTCTATAACATGATTTGATGCTAAATCTTCTAGTGGTATTTCCTTAATATCCATAATTGATGTTATTATATTTTCATTAATTAATTTAACATCTGCCAGGCCATTTATGAAAATAAGCGCAGAGGAGCATTTGATTGTATCTATAACAAAGTCATGATAAACTATGTCAGTGCAATTAGAAAATAAGTTATATAAAATATTTAAGTTATCTGAAAGAGATTTATTTAAAGGCAAATTTTCTTCATTATAAGGTAATTTTTGTGTATAAATAGGTGCTGAAGCTGAAATATTGTTAGAATTAAAAAATTTCCTCACAATTAAAATCACTCCAATAAAAATTATAATTTATAATTATTCTTTGCATTATAGAAGAAAATATGCAACTTGATATTGTGTGGACTGCACTTTTTAAATTTTGTAATAAGTATCTGAAAATAAATATTTTTAATATCTGCTGCCTATACCTTCTCCCATAAGTACTTTAGTCTCATATCCAATACTAGATTGTTCTAACAAGTCTTTATGGATTTTTACTTTATTTTGTTGAAAAAATAATATAACTGTAGAACCGCCAAATTTAAAATATCCTTTTTCATCTCCCTTTGATATATTTTTTCCCGGGAAATATGTTTGTACTATAGTTCCTACACATGTAGCACCTACCTCTATATAAAGAAGATCTCCAAAATTTTTTGAATGAAAAATGCTCCATTCTCTTTTATTTTTGCAAAAAATATGGGGAATGTTCTTTAAGGCAATTGGATTTACGGAGTAATAGTCTCCTTTAATTTTGGAAGTAACATCACATACTCCATGATCTATAAAATGAAATCTATGATAATCAGTTGGACAAAGTCTTAGTATTAAACAGGTACCCTTATCAAATTTTTTGGCAATTTCCATGTTACATATCAGATTATACAGACTATATGTATATCCTTTGATTTGAACAAGTTCATCTAAATCTATATTCTCATATACCTGAAGCCTGCCATCCCCAGGGGATACTAAAATTTTTTCATCCATGTCAATAGATCTGGCATTGTCTTTAAGAGTTCTTGAAAAAAAATCATTAAAACATTTAAATTTGTTATAATTCTTTTCATAATCATTCATATTTATGTTAAAATTTTGTATAAAAGGATAAATTTTTCTTTTACTGAATTTACTATTACAAAAGTATCCATATAATTTAGAGAATATCTTTTTTTTTATTATAAGTTCTAAAAATTTCATTCCAACAGGAGAGGAATAAGTCCATTTTAGATAATTTCCGGCTGCTATTTGTTCTATTTCATATTGTTTAGTTTTTCTATTAAAATACTTAATCATTTTTACCTACCTTATTACAATTATTTTGAATCTATACTTGAAATCTGTTTATAATTTATTTTAGCATTATAGTGATTATATAGAAATAGTTTACATGTCCATATCTTTAAAAAGTTATTGAGTTGTTTTCATAACACAAGTATAATAAAATTAGATATAATTATACTGACCAGTCGATAATTATATAATAAAAATCTGGGGTGGTCTTTATGAATAATACAAAAAGGACAATTTTTCAATCCGCCATAAAAGTTTTTTCAAAGAATGGATATAATGGAGCAACCATGGATGCCATAGCTTCAGATGCGGGTGTAGCAAAAGGAACTTTATATTATCATTTCAAAAGTAAAGAGGAAATATTTAAATATATAATAGAAGAGGGAATGAATGCACTTATAGAAAAAATAGAAATTGATTCCAAGGAAGAAAACAATGCTCTAAATAAGATAAAAATTTTATGTAAAGCCCAATGGGGATTGGTTTATGAAAATAGAGATTTTATTAAGGTAGTAATGAGTCAACTCTGGGGTGAGGAAATAAGACAGATAGAACTTAGGGAATATATAAGGTCATATATAATTTATACACAGAACTACTTAGAGCAGTCTATGGCAGAAGGCAGTATAAAAAGGTGTGATTCCTCCTTTTTAGCGTATACTTTATTTGGCACTATTTGTTCTGTTGCTGTTTATGAATTAATGAATGAAGATAAGAGGGATCTGGATGACATGATAGAAAATCTCATGAATTATATTTTAAATGGAATAAAAAAAGGAGAGTGATTTAATCCCCTTTTAAAGTCTTCCAGATTTCAGTATTGAAATTATTAATGCAAGGCTAATAAATATAAACAGTATAAAGTCTATAATACCTATTAAAGGTATGCCATAAATTTTAGGACCTATATTAAGATTTAGAATTAAAGAAGAGCTTATAAGCATAGAACACACTATTAAGGAAATTGATAATCTATTTACCATCTTGTTTAATTGGTTTATAGAAGTATCAATTTTATTAAATTTTAATTGAATTTTAGCTCTTCCGCTGAGTATACTGTCTATTAATTCTATAGTTTTCATTGGAAGTTTTGAGAAATTCTTTGTAAAATTATAAGAGTTTATTATCATATCTTCTAAATTTATACCTTGAAGGTAATAAAACTTGTTGTTATCTTTTACAAAAGGTATAGCTATGTCTAAGATATTAATTTCAGGTGCAATCTCAGTTATTAGTCCTTCTACTATAATTAAGCTTTTTACTAGCAATATTAAATTTTTAGGTAGAGTAATGTTGTTGTTTTTTGCGCATTTAAAAATTTCTGTCATCAGTACTGAAATTTTTATATTCTTAAGTGAAGTGGATAGATAGTTTACTAAAAACAGTTCTATATCTTCATATAGTTTATTTCTATTTATGAGTTGTTTTTTTACACCTATGGATATAATTGAAGACACAAGTTTATCTATATCTTTGTATACTATAGCTATGATGATTTCATTTAAAAGTGATTTAAGTCCAGGAGAAATTATACCCATTATACCAAAGTCTATAAAACATATTTTTCCATTAAGTATCATTAAGTTGCCGGGATGTGGATCAGCATGAAAAAAACCATCAGTGAATACTTGCTTAAAGAAAGATAGTGCTAGTTTTTCACCTATATCTTGTAGATCACATTTTTCTTCTTTTGATTTTGTTATATCATTTATTTTAAATCCATGAATTTTTTCCATTGTTAATACTTTGATCCCAGACAATTCTTTTAATACATAAGGCACATAACAAAAATCTGTGTTTTTATTCAACTCTTTGAATTTTATCATATTTTCGCACTCTAATTTAAAATTCAGTTCTTGCTCAGTAGAAAATAGCAATTCATCTAAGGCCTCTTCAGGGTCTATTAGTACATTTCTAAACTTATTTTTAGTAAGCTTTATAATTTTATACAGTAATGTTATATCAGTTTCTATTTTTTCTTTTATTCCAGGCCTTTGTATTTTTACAATGACCTGTCTTCCATCTCCTAAAATGGCATTATGTACCTGAGCGATAGAGCCAGATGCTAAAGGAGTCTTTTCAAAATATAAGAAACAATCTTTTATGTTTTTATTAAATTCATTGAAGAATACTCTATCTATATTTTCATATTTTTCAGGAAGTACTTCGTCTTGAAGCTTTGAAAGTTCTTCAATGTACTTTGGAGGTAGTATATCTGGCCGTGAACTTAGTATTTGGCCTATCTTTATAAATGTAGGGCCTAAGGTTTCAAAAGCTTTTCTAAGATTTTCAGGAGATTTTTCTTTGTTAGAATTTTTAGTATCTATTAAGAATTTAAAACCATATTTAGTTAGTACTTTTAGTATTTCTTTAAATCTTTTTGAGGATTTTTTGTTCATAAATATATTTGATAACTAAAGCCAGGGGCTTTAGTCATCATTATTTAGTTTATTTTCAATTTTATTTAATCTTTCATTTATTGCTGATATATCATCTTTAGTGGCAAAATTCATACTAGCTAATATGGATGTAAGTTCATTTTTAGTTATAGGCTTTATTTGTTCTCTTTTAGCTAGGGCAGTTTTCTTTAATTCTTCAGATAACTGTTTTCCCTCATCAACTGTTATTCTTCCTTTTTGGACCATTTCCTGAATTAGTTTTGCTGCTTTTTCATAAGTGTATGCGGCAGAGCCGACTCCAGCTAAAAATAAATTTCTTAATTCATTAATCATATTGATTCCTCCCTATAATATAATTTTTAATTTTACGGGTAAATATATACATTTTTCTAAGTAATATTTTAAAATAACTTAGAATATAATATATTTATTTTGCTATTATTAGATAAAAGAGTAAAAAGAAATTGACAATTATTATAAACTATAATAAAATGTTAAAGTAGCAATTATACATAAATATGCGCTCGTAGCTCAGTAGGATAGAGCAGCGGTTTCCTAAACCGCGTGCCGGGGGTTCGATTCCTCTCGGGCGCACCATAAGTCTTGTAAATGATAATATTTACAAGATATTTATTTTATAGAAATATCTTTGTTCATTTTAAGTAGTATACCCTTATTTTATATTTTATTTATTGTTGGTAGTTTATATGTGTATTTATTATAAAAGCAGTCTATATTAAATTTAAATTATTAATACAATTTATTTTCTGAGGTAATTATGGATGATTTTATGCTTGAGGCTATAAAGCAAGCTAAAACAGCATTAGAGTTAGGGGAAGTTCCAGTAGGAGCTGTCATAGTGAAAAACAATAGTGTAATATCAAGAGCTCATAATTTAAGAGAAACACTAAAAGATAGTACGGCTCACGCAGAAATACTCGCTATAAGAAATGCCTCAAAAGTAGTTAAAAATTGGAGATTGAAAGATTGTAGTATGTATGTTACATTAGAACCTTGTCCTATGTGTGCAGGAGCCATATTGCAGTGTAGAATAAGTAAGTTATATATAGGAACCTTTGACCCTACCATGGGAGCTTGTGGTTCTGTGGTTAATGTATTACAAAATAAGTTTTTGAATTATTGGACAGATATTCAATGGGTGTATAATGAAGAATGTAGTAGTATGTTAGCAGAATTTTTCAGAAGTAGGAGATAACTACATAAAACTTTTCTATATAAAAACTAAATAATTTTATATGGAAGCGTATCGAAGTGGTCATAACGAGCCGCACTCGAAATGCGGTTGTCCTAACGGGCACGTGGGTTCGAATCCCACCGCTTCCGCCAAAAAGACAAACCTTTTTTAACGTTAGTTATAAATGGGTTTGTCTTTTTTTATAGCATAAGCCTTGATTTCAAGCGAGCTTAGAACCTACCTAACATAATTCCTATAGAAATAGTTGGCAAGGTACAGTTTGAAAAGGAATCCCATTCAAACATACAAGCAAATGACGATGGTTCTACAGAGAGAAAGGCCACCCATGTACGGTTTGCAGAATGTTTAGAGTAATTTATAGCAATTAAGAGTTTCAAATTTTGAATTTTTATCAAAATTTGAAACATTTAAGAGATTAAAAATCGCCTATCAAGGTAGAATATGGTATCTAAAGAACTGGTTGAAAGATGTGTATTGTCTAAATGAAATAAGATATCCAACGCATATTTCCAAATTACGGAATCTACTTTGCAGTACATGAGACGAATGCTCCCATTAGGCCTGTTAAAAAAAGCTTGAGGTAAAGGTTATGCTGCAGAAATGACACGAGCATTATTTTACTCCATTAATTCAATATGAATTTTTTTTAGTAATTGTGGAATTTTAAGGGTCTGTGGGCAATGCTCTGCACAGATTCCACAAGATATACATTGGTCTGCACCACAACCTGCAGGTACAAAATTATTTTTATATACTATTTTGTCTAGGGGATGTGACTTCATAAGCTGTTGACTATTATAAAGCTTAAATATTTCAGGTATTTCTACACCTCGTGGGCATGGCATACAATATTTACAACCAGTGCAGCCAATACTATTTTTGCGCTCATATGCTTCACGAATCATTTTAATTAAATTTAAATCTTCCTCTGACATAACATTTGGAGTTGCATGCTCAAAAATTTTCAAGTTATTTTTTAACTGTTCTAAAGTGCTTGTGCCACTTAAGATAAGAGATACTTCTGGCATGTTGTAAAGCCATCTGAAACACCACTCTACCAAAGAACGTTTTTCTGGGTATTGATTGATTATATAATGTACTTCCTTTGGTATATTATTTGCTAAAAACCCACCTCTGAGCGGTTCCATTATAACTGATGCTAAACCTTTATTTGCAGCATATTTTAAACCTTCAACGCCAACTTGTTGTTTCTCATCCAGTATATTAAGTTGAATTTGAGCCATCTCCCAATCATACGTGTCCACAATTTGTTTAAATGCCTTTAAAGTATTGTGAACAGAAAATGCTTTATGAGCTATTTTACCTTTTTGAACCATCTTATCTAAGAAAGTAAAACCATCAAATTTTTTAACCTTCTCCCAATTTCCATAATTCATATTATGCAAAAGATATACGTCAATATGATCTGTTCCAAGTCGTATCAATTCCTTATCTAGATATTTTTCAAAGTCTTCATGTCTGGTAATATTCCAAATAGGACTTTTGGTAGCTAAATAGGTTTTATTTCTATAACCATTCCTTAAGGCTTTTCCAGTTATAACCTCACTGCCTTTATAAATAAAGGCAGTATCAATATAATTTACCCCATTATCCAGAGCATAACGTACCATTTCAATGGCCTCTTTTTCATCTGAAGGAAACCGCATACAACCGAGCCCAAATCTTGACACCTTTATTCCTGTTTTTCCGTATTCTACATATTCCATATTTCTTCACTCCTTCTATAATATATCTAGGTTAATAAAGGCGAACCTACACTCCTTTCTATAATTTTGTCTTTTAATACAAAGTTTAGAGTAAAATTTAAGTAAAGGTCAGGTCATTTGTAAATTGTAACTTAGCCTTTGCAGATTGCTATAACAAAAAATTACTCAACTTATTCCCGTTTAATTAAGTCAACGTCAGGTAATCCTGGTAACCATGAATAAAATATTGGCTGACTTGGATTGTGCATAAGCTCTCATGGCATTGTATTCCGTTTTTTGAAAATTTATATCATCAGATATAATTCCACCAAGTCTATGTCCACGAGATGCTACTTCAATAACCCTGGAACCATTTGCTTTCTTGAGTGCTGGAAATAATCTGGCTGTCAATTGAAAATGTTCCAGATGATTTGTAGCAAATTGATATTCATACCCTCTTTTATCTCTAGTTAGAGGAGGAGCAATAATTCCGGCATCATTTATTAGTAAATGTATTGGCCTATTTCTTTTCAGAAACTTGTTAGCAAAATCATGGATTGAACTGGGTATTAATAGATTGAGATATTCAATTTCAACATTAGATATTTTTCTCAGATTTCTTTTTGCTCTTTTGACATCCCTTGTAAGAACAATGACTTTTACACCAATGCTGGCTAATGCCTTCGTAGTTTCAAGCCCTATTCTAGGGGTAGCGTACTTCTAGTTTTAATTTTCTTCCCTGATAACACGGCGGATACGGCTCAATGAAACTGGCGTAATTCCCAAATATGAGGCTATATACGCATGACTGACCTTTTTGTCGATGTCAGGATATTTTTTTTTCAAGTCTAGGTATCGCTCTGTGGCTGTTTTGGTGACGAGGTCAATTTCCCTCAGTATCTTCTGCTTTAGGGATTCCTCAAGCATGTTGATGTATGCCATCATTAAACCTTGGTGAGTTCTAATTTGATTTAAGAGAACTGTTCTATTTAGCTCAATGGCTGTACATTCTACCAATGTTTCAAAATTGCATACATGTGGTTTGTCTATAGTTAAAAAATCGGAACCATAAATAGAGCCTTCAAAAATGAACAAATGAGTAACATCATTTCCGTCCATATCCAAATAATACCCGCGTATGATGCCAGATAATAGGAGGTATACTTTATGCTCAGTCGGAATTATGCTACCTTTTTTAATGGTGATGCTCTTATTAAAATCCACAAGCTTATTCAAGGTTTCCTCATTGATATATTTTTTGTAATGTTTTAGTATCTGTTCAATCTTTAGTGTGAATTTATTATTCATTTTGTTGCTCCTTTTTTCTATTTATTGTAATTGTAGCGTTTAATACAAATTCGTGCATTAACATATGTTAATTTCACGATAATTTTTGTTATTGTTAAGAAAAAAGTAGTTATTTCCACCGAAGATGCTATTACTGCAAAGCAAGTTGCATAATTTGGAAATTTATATCAGATATCTTATTGAATTTATACGTTATTGTTATTTCGTGTAATATTTGGTAGGATATCTAATGCAAATCTTTAAATTATAGAATATACTTTGCTTCTATGTCATGAAAAGGAGATATAGAGGTTCTTAATGAAATATTCCTGCCAAAAGAACAAATAGTAACAAATTACGGCCACTCTAATGAATGGCTATGAAATAAAACAATTTATGAACATAAGTACTGCAAAATTTTGTATTGTAAGCTTCGGAAGTATTTATCCTGCATTAAAAAGAATGGAGAATAAAGATATGGTTATCTCTACGGAAATCGTTGATGGAGGAAAATATAAAAAAATAAATTGAACTACTACATAAGAAGGAAAAGGATTGCTGTGCAGCAGTCCTTTTCCCTTTGTTCATCTTTATTTTTTAATGCTATATTCTAGCAAATGACGGAGTGCATCTTAAAGTTAGTTTTTGGAATTGGATAAACCATTGTGCTGAGTCTTTAACACTTCGACGAATTTTGTAAAGGCGCTTGTAACAACGCTGTCCCTGTGCCGGATGAAGAACGTATGAACTACACTGTATTGTTTAGGAATGGAAAAAGAGCGCAGCAATTCTGCCTGCTCATATTGTTTAATCGAAGATTCCGGTACAAAAGATGCCCCAAGGCCACTAATCACGCCATTGATGATGGATTCCAGATTGTTAAACTCAATATAGCGCACGTCATATATGCCGTTCACCTTTAAAAAGCTCATCAGCAGTTCACGATTCGGACAACCGACTGTATTCATCAAAAACGGCTGAATATATACATCCTGCACCTTTTTTATTTTTGGAGAAGTGATGAGTACGAATTTCTCCTCATAAACCAGTTCTTTAACAAAACTCTTTTCCTCAAAAGAGGAAGACTTCACGAAAGCTCCATCGAGCTGGAAATGGAGAAGTTTTGTAATCAGTTCTTCCGACCCCGCAGTTACCAGAGACAACTCAACTTTAGGATATTCTATATGATATTGCGAAAAAGCCTCAGGAAGATTAATGGAGGATACCACGTAGTTCGCCCCGATGGCCAAGCGGCCTGACGGCTCGGTAGTGTCACATAGCACTTCTTTGGCTTCATCAAATAGATGCAGAATCTGTTCTGCATAAGGCAATAGCTTCTCACCGGCCGGAGTTAGGACCATACCCCTCTGGCGGTAGAATAAAGGGGTTCCAAACTCTGACTCAAGATGCTGAACCCTCGCCGTTACATTTGACTGCACATAACCTAGATTTTGTGCCGCTTTGGTGATATTTCCTTCTATTGCGACGGTACGAAATATTTTCAGATCGTTGCTTTCCATCATATTCACCTCACATAAGTATCACTAATAATGATTTATTATATCTGATATAATCATTTTACATCATAATAACTTCTCTGTAAACTATAAATAAATCGATTTGATAGAAAAAACATCTGATTATTGCTGTCAGTGGAAAAACAATATACTAATTACGGAAAGAAGGGTATGATTATGAAACACACAAACAAACACAGATGGGCAATTCTCTCAGTAGTTACACTTGTGTCATTCATTACGAATGTGGATTCCACTATTGTTGTCATCGGACTTCCAAAACTCATGCAGGGCTTACATGCCTCAATTATTATAGGTCTATGGAGTATTACATCGTATATTATTACTAGTACAGTATTTTTGCTTCCTGCAGGCCGTTGGTCTGATATGGTGGGCAAGAAACGAATATTTATCTCGGGATTTACAGTTTTTACAGTTGCTACAGTTCTTTGCGGAGTCGCAGGTTCTGGAGCATCATTAATACTGTTCCGGTTTATCCAAGGAATTGGTGCTGCACTGGCCCTTTCCACAGCTACACCTATTATTATAGAAACATTTCCTCAAAGTGAACTCGGTTTTGCCATTGGAGTAAACTCTACTTCGTGGGTATTAGGTGCGATTATGGGTCCGGTAGTTGGAGGGGCACTAATCAATTTTTGGGGTTGGCGTTCTATCTTTTTTGTCACAGTACCATTTGCTCTCATTGGTATTATCACAGCGACATTTGTTTTGAAAAACGACAGCAGCTTGTTTAAATTTAGAACAGATTGGGCTGGAATTCTTACATTTGGCGCGGGACTTACGCTTTTTCTCATCGTTCTTTCAGAAGGTCAGTCGTGGGGGTGGTTTTCTCCACTTATAATTACACTTACAATCCTAATTGTCGTATGCTGGACAGCCTTCACCTTAATTGAAAAGAAAGTAAAATTCCCACTTTTTGACCTCCAACTTTTTAAAAATGGTCGTTATACTATTGGCCTTATTATGGAAATCAGCTATTGCATTGGATATTTTTCAATTACGTTTCTATTGACTATCTATTTACAGGGAGCGCTACATTTAAATGCTCTCAATGCTAGGATACTATTGATTCCACTATCTGCACCTCAGTTAATTATGGGACCCTTTGGAGGGAAACTGGCAGATCGATTTGGGACAATGCGCCTCCTCATTATCGGTTTTATATTTTTAACCATTGGCATGTTCTTCATGGGAAATCTTGGCGTTGAATTATCACTTACAGCCTTGATCCCACCGTTGATTGTTATTTCGATTGCAAACAGTCTAGCATGGCCCTCGTTTGTAAAAACAGTATTGTCACAAGTACCACAGGAACATACAGGTGCAGCTTCTGGTATGTTCTTTACAGTTTATAATGCTAGTCGTGCCCTAAGTCAAACATTTGTACTGCTAGCAATCGAATTAGGAGTATCATCAACTGTTGTAACTCGTGCTCTTGTCGGATTATCCAAAGAGCAAAGCAGTAGCATCGTTCACATATTAGTTTACTCCACTAACACTGGTTTTCGTATTTTTACCAGCTTCTTTGTCATAGCACTTATATTGGTCCTTTTTTTAGCTTTTACAAATAAGCAAAATCAGATGCGAGAGGATCTCCTAACTGACAACTGAACCCACTAGAAAACTAATTACCAACTCTGATTTTTGACAAAAAATAGGCGCTCATTTCTGAACACCTAAGTCTAAAAAAGGGGCTGCTGCACCCTAACTTTTATTTGTTAGTTGTGCAACAGCCCCTTCTTATTTCAGCAAGTCAAATAAATAGTGCTGGAAAGGAAATGGTTTATCTTCGTTCAAAGCCAGGAAAAAGTCTAGCGGATGTGTATTCCGTAATCAGGAAATTCGCATCAAATATCTTATTGCAATTGGCTAATTATGGAATATGATGTTTTACCCCTGGTTACACGTTTGCTGTTATTAGGCTTAATATTCTCTCTGGCTTTTTTCTTTCCACATACAAATTTATTATTATTCTCAATACAAAATATGTTGGTAAGATAACTTTTATTTTATCTACCAACGTATTAAACATATGCTAAGCATAAAGTTTTGTTACAATATATTCCACTATGCGATTCGGCAGAAGCCATTTCAAAAATACCATAATCTTGTTTATAGAGCCTACTACCTGTCTAACTGGTGGATTGCTGCTATTTAGGATTTTCTGTACCGTTCTTACTATCCCATCAGGTGATGGTCCTGTCTGTTCATCCTTTACCATCCTAGATATAGATCTATTAAAGACGTTTTTATAAATTGAGTTCTCTGAAGCCCTTACAAAAACTCTATTGTTAGTAAATCCGGTTTGGGTATCTCCTGGCTCTATCAACACCACCTTGATTCCAAAGGGCTTAAGTTCCATCCTCAAACCTTCCATTAAGGCTTCCATGGCACATTTACTAGCACTGTAGAAGGATTGGAAAGGTACTGTAATCAATCCTGCCACAGAGCTTATATTTATTATCAGTCCATGTCCCTGTTTCCTCATGATAGGTATCACACTTCTACAGATTCTGTGAGCACCGAAGAAATTCGTATTAAATTGCCTAAAGGCTTCTTCATCGCTGGTATCCTCCACAGCTCCCGCTATACCAAAGCCTGCACAATTAATCAAAATATCCACCTTACCTTCTTTCTGCTTTACATCTAATACAGCTTTATTTATGGATTCCTCTGAACATACATCCAAGCAAAGCATTTTTATAAAACCTCTATCTGAATTAGTCTCCGGTATAGTCTTTAAATCATCCTCATACTTCCGACTGGTACCATAAATTTTATAGCCATCCATAGCTAAAGTTTCTGCAATAGCCTTCCCTATACCTGATGAAGCACCTACCACCAGAACAACCTTTCCATACGTTTTTTTCATTTTAATCCCCCTCATAAAAGGATATTTTATTTATTGGTTAAGACGCTGATTCATATCAATAAAATCCAGCATACTCTCTATTGACACCTTTATAAAGCATTGGCTTTTTCTTTCTGGACTACATACCGTTATAACATAGTTTTCATAA
The DNA here is from genome assembly GCF_045310515.1 of Candidatus Clostridium eludens. NCBI lineage: Bacteria > Bacillati > Bacillota > Clostridia > Eubacteriales > Clostridiaceae > Clostridium > Candidatus Clostridium eludens. The sequence goes on from NZ_JBJHZX010000006.1 coordinate 66,216, forward strand.
ATATTTGAGGTTAATAAAAATCCATCTTTACAGGCATTACCTTTTTTGTCAATGCCAAAGTTAATTTCCCCAAGTGCTTCTGATATGCCTTTTCCCGTAGCCTTTAGGTAGCTCTCCTTCTGGGTCCACAATACTGTAAATTCACTCCCTGGCTTTTTAGAACCTTTAATACTCATAATCTCTTTATTGGAACATACCTTCTTCAACACAAAGGTATTTATTGTAAGAATTTCCTGAATATCCATACCCGCAGTTTCTCTAGATATGGCACAAGCAGCTCCTAATTTACAATGACTTAAATTGAAAAATACTGGTTTAATCCCACCAAAATGCGGTTTCCCAAATTCATTGTACTGGAAGCTTGTATCAGAAAGTATGATGCCTTCTTTTTTTAATCCAAAAAACAATAATACATATGCAACTATTGATAGGTATCTATCTCTTTCTTTTTTAATCCGTTTGGCCTTATTTCTTCTATCCTTTGGCAGAAGTGGCATTACCTTTTTTATAAATTCTTTATCAAGTTTATGAAGCTCAGTAAAATAATAAACCATTACTTAGTATTTTTTTCGAGGTATTGGACCACATCACCAACACTTCTCAACTCTTTTATGGCTTCCTCGGGGATATCTATATCAAGCTCCTCTTCAATATCACATATCATTTCCATCATTGTATAGGAGTTTATTGCCAGATCATTTATTAAAAGACTATCCATATGTATTTCTTCAGCCTCTATACCACTATATTTTGCAATTGTTTCAACAACTTTCTCAAACATATTTCAGTTCCTCCCATCTCTTATAATCTTTTTACTTGAAGTTTTTTTGAATTCCTCTTCTCTTATTTTATATTTGCCTATATTTTTATAGTAGGGCAGTCTTCTGTTGATTTCGTCAATTTTTTCAGAAAGCTCTTTTTCTATATCCTGTGGGTTTTTGTCTTTTATTAGTTCATTATCCACATAGACTTCCGCCACAATGCACATTTGGTTGTTTTTCTCATCCTTTTCGGAGTAAACCAAGACTTCTTTCACAAATGGTATATTCATTATGTGCATTTCTAGTTCTTCCGGATATATGTTTTTGCCATTGTTAAGAATAATAACATTTTTTGACCTTCCTGTTATGTACAAGAACCCCTCTTTATCAAGCCTACCTATATCTCCTGTTTTAAACCAATTATCACAAAATGCTTTTTCAGTCAGCCCTTCATCTTTATAATACCCCTTCATAACAGAGTCTCCTCTCACAAGGATTTCACCTTCTCCGTCTTCATTGGGATTGTCTATCTTCACTTCGCAGCCGTCCAAAACAGTCCCAACACTTCCGTCCTTATAATAATTATTCTTATTCACAGCAACAATAGGTGAACACTCTGTTATTCCATATCCGTTAAGAACATTTACTCCAAAGCTTCTAAAGCCTTTTATATATTTAGGATCTATATGTGCACCGCCGCATACCATAAGCTTTAATTCTCCTCCAAAGCTTTCTAGTACTTCTTTAAAGAAATATTTTCTTAAATCTATACCTACACATAAAAGAGCATCACTTATTCTGCATATGCTTCTCAGTGTTTTTTCCTTATTATTTGATTTTGCTGTTCGCCATATTGTATTATAAAGGGACTCAATATAGAGGGGAACTAAAAAAAGACTTTTCGGCTTATATTTTTTCAAATCTCTTGCTATTCTTTTCATGCTGCTGTTGATGCATATGCAGGTTCCAGTATACAGCATGCCTATTACACCGGCAGTCATACCAAAGGTATGATGAATGGGCAGAATAAGAACAGATGGATTATATGGCTCAATATTTTTAGCTCCACCAATTACATTTGACATTAAATTCTTATGGGTCAGCATTACGCCTTTACTAATCCCTGTAGTTCCTGAAGTATAGTGGATAGCCGCCAGCTGTTCCTTGTTTATTTTAATATTGCTGAATTCAGAATTGCCAAGGGAAATTGCCTCTTTCCCTTCCTTTATCAAGTTGTTGAAGATTATAAACTTAGAGCTACTATCTTCCATAACTATTGACATGAAAGGAGCTTTCATGTTTTTTTCCACCTCTTCTGCTGCTTTCTGATATGCGGCAGAAAAAACAAAAACTTTGCAATCTACTTCCTGCAATAGCCAAAGGATTTCTCTGGGGTTTAGATCCTTATCAAAAGGTACAATGACATTTCCCGTTGCTAATGCTGCAAAGTATGTTACAATCCATTCATAGCTGTTTTCTCCAATTACCGCTATGTGAGAATCCTTGATATTTCTTTTTGTAAATACTGTGCCTAAATATTTAACATCCTCAAAAAACTCAACATAGGTCTTCTCCAGCTCTTTATTCCCTTTCCTATATTTAAAAGCAACCTTATCTCCATATTTTTTCGCACAGTTTTCTACCAATTCTTTTAGATCTTTTATATCTTCTGTTTCATATAGCGGATAATTTTTCATTTATATTCCCCTTAAATAATATTGTACTCACGGCCTACCTGTTCCAGAGCATTCAAGGCCTTGTCCAAATGCTCTTTTGTATGTGCAGACATAATACTCATTCTGATTCTGGACATTTTTTTCGGCACTGCTGGATATACTACAGGATTTACATAGATATTCATCTGATGAAGTCTTTTGCATACTTCCTTCACCTTTAGGTCGTCACCAATAATAATTGGGAAAATAGCAGTTTCTGAACCCCCCAGATTAAACCCCATATCCGTAAGATTTTTCTTAAAATAACGGATATTACTCCACAGCTGCTCTCTTAACTGAGGTTCATCCTCAATAACCTCCATAGCTGCAATCAAAGAGCCTGCTGACTGAGGTGTCATAGCTGTGGAAAACATATAGGTTCTAGAATAGAAATGCAACAGCTCAATCAATTCCTCCTTAGCGGCAATAAAACCTCCTACAGAACCCAGAGCCTTAGAGAAAGTTCCTGCCACAATGTCAACCTTTCCTTCTATATGGAAATGTTGAGGAGTTCCTCGACCTGTTGCACCAATAACACCGCTGGCATGGGCCTCATCCACCATAACATAGGCACCATGGGCTCTTGCAAGCTCAACGATCCTGTCTAGTTTGGCAATATCCCCATCCATGGAATAAACACCATCTACAACAATCAACTTTGTCCTATATTTGTCCTTCACCTTTGACAAGGCATGCTCCAGAGAATTCATATCATTGTGCTTGAAGATTTTTGTATTTGTATTCTTACACCCGTCAAGGATACTTGCATGTACCAATATATCCAGAATGGCAATATCATTTTTTCCCAGCATAGAAAGCAGAGTGCCGCAATTGGAACCAAAGCCCGAGGTATAGATAATCGCTGACTCACAGCCCTTAAATTTTGCCACCTTCTGTTCCAGCTCAATATGAAGATCCAGAGTTCCTCCCAATAAAGGCACGCTCCCTGCACCTGATCCATATTTTTCTAGTGCGGCCCTTCCGGCAGCGATGGTTCTAGGGTGCCTGGTTAAATTAAGGTAATCATTGGAAGCCAAATAAACCATTTCTCTTGTTTCACCAGTATAGGGGTCTCTGACTTTCATCGAAGGACTGGAACCATTCAAAGAAACACGTCTGTACTGTGCATGCCTTTTTTCAAACAAATCCTCAGAAAACTCCTTAAATATCCGTGCCCTGCTCATAATATCCTGGTTCTCAACCTCCATAAAATCTGCCAAGCTATAATTCCTTGAATCTATTTTGTTTTCCTGCATAATGTCCTTATTTATTTCGAATATCTTCTCCAAAATCACGTTCTCCTCTCATTACTCTTACATTCATTATAAAAGCACTTATTATACTTGATTTGATAAATTATAACAACAATTTGGAATACTAAATATTGTACCAAAGTACAATATAGCAAGCTGGATAGAACTCCACAAGCACTGAAAAATATCATTCTTTACATATTTTTATTGTTGTAGCATGTGAAAAATAGTATAATAAAATTATCGAATAATGAGATTTTTACCCGAATCAGGTCAGTTATGGTAGGAGATGATGTTGATGACAAAAGAATATATTTCCAATATTGGATTATTGAAGACAAAATATAGCGTGCCTGGGATAAATAAGCACCTGCTGCCCCGTGTGGTCATCAATCACAGGCTAGAAGACTCCTTGAGCCACAAACTCACTATCATAACGGCTCCTGCCGGCTACGGTAAAACTACCGCTGTGCTTAAATGGCTTGAAGGTATTTCACTACCCTCTGCCTGGTTTTCCATTGACGCCGGCGACAATACCCCCTTTGTATTCTGGAGTTATTTCTGTGCTGCACTGAACAATATTTCAAATGGCATTAGCCAAGCTACGGAATATATTTTCTCATCACAGGAGCTTTTTAAAGCAAATGCCCATCTGAGCATTATCATCGATAACTTATCGATGATACCCTCAGATTTTTTGCTTGTACTTGACGATTTTCATCTAATTACAAATGTCGACATTCTTAATAGTCTATCTTACTTTATAACCTATCTTCCTTCAAACATGCACATTGTAATGATAAGCAGGGCTGAGCCCCCTTTGAAGCTGGCAAAGCTTTGCTTGAAGGAAGAGCTGGTAAGAGTCCGGGCAAGGGAACTCCGTTTTCAAACTAAGGAAATTTCTCAATATTATGAGTCAAGAGGATATTTTCTGCAGGAAGAAGAGATTCATAAGATCGAATGTTATACAGAAGGCTGGGCCGCTGCACTGGTTGCCGTAGCTCTATCCCTTAAAGATGAAAAGAACAGGCATAATGTCATAAGCAGCTTTGGAAGCAGCAATTTATATATAGAAAACTATCTTGCTGAAGATGTCTATAATACGTGGACAAGAGAACATCAAGATTTCATGGAAAAAATATCCATATTAGATAGACTGTGCGGACCTCTTTGTGAAGAAATCACCGATTATGACGGCAGTAGATTACTGAAAGAGCTGTACCTTCAGAACAGCTTTCTTGTAGCCCTAGATCATGAAGGTATATGGTTTAAATACCATCCGCTTTTTTCAGATTCTCTAAGAAAAAAACTATTAAATAGGGATGCTGCCTCAATTCAAACCCTACACCGCAAAGCAGGGGAATGGTTCAAAGCAAAAGACTTTTTCAACGAAGCAATCGATCATTTTTTGAAAGGCTCTCACTATGAAGCTGCTCTGCCTCTTATAGAAAAACATAGTCTAGGGCTAATAAGAAAGGGAGAATATTCAAATATTATTTCATGGATTGAAGGGTTGCCGGATAAATATGTTGATAATTCTCTGATGATTATGCTTATAAAAGCAGCATATCTCACCGGAACAGATGATTTCAAAAACGCCTGGAAGTATATGGAACGAATACAACTGGCCAAAAAGGAAAATACCTTTTCTAAAACCTTCAATACAACCTATTTGATGGTTAAAGCTAATTTCTTTATACGACAGGGTAATATTGAAAACACCTTACAAACGATCATGGAAGTTGCTGCCTGCGGTATACGCAATACCATGAATACAGAATATATGGATTTTAATCTGTTCGATATTTCCATCTTCCGTGCTCCATATCATGTATTCATAAAAATACTAAAAAGAAATTTTGCTGAGTATGATTCGCTTGTGGGTAATTATAGAACTCTCATCACTGCAAATCCCGGATATGCACCGTTGGTTAAAGGAGAATTGTATTATGAAAGTGGAAAGCTGAATGAAGCCCTTCCTGAATTGCTTGCTTCCATTGATGAAGCTGTAAATGCTCGTTGTGCAGGAGCTTTAGTTCCTGCAATGGTTACCATAGCAAAAATAAAACGTGCTCATGGGGATATACAAGGCGCTCTGAAGGTTATTGAAGAATGTGAAAATAAGGTGGCAGAATTCCATAAACCTCACTGGGGCTATATGTTAAAGGCCTTTAAAACAAGGCTTTATATTGATTTGAATGATACAGAATTGATAGATAAGTGGATGAAGGAAAGCAGACTGAGTATTTATCAAGATATTATCAAAGTGCAGGAATATGAGCTCATTGTACTGGGTAGGGTTTTAATTCGTAAACAACGATATAATGATGCAAATATACTGTTGAACCGGCTTCTGAGTTTTGTCATAATACAAAAGAAAAATCATAGTATTGTTGAAATAGAAAACCTCCTTGCCAATGCAGCACTAAAAAATTTAAATGAAGAAATTGCTGAAAATCACCTTAAAAATGCTCTTTCCATAGGACTTAAGGAAGGTTATGTAAGAAGCTTTGTAGATGAATTTGTTCCGATGATTTCTTTACTGGAAATGTATCTTAGGAAAAATAAAAAAAGAAACAAACTGACAGTTTATGCAAAAAATCTCCTCAATCAGACAAAAAAATCTGTTAAACATTTTGTAATTCCTACAAATTCAGATATAATCGAAAATCTCCTAACTGCTACGGAGAATAAGGTTCTACATCTTATAATTAATGCCTATACCAATAAAGAGATTGCAGAAAAACTAGGAATAACTATCAGGACGGTAAAAGCCCATACTGGTAATATATATGCAAAGTTAGGGGTAAAAAATCGTATGCAATGCATAAAAAAAACAAAAGTATAATAAGCCCAAGAATTCAGACAAATTTACTAATGACGAAATATTACATGTAAGCCATCACCTGGGTAAACTTATTGCTTCCTATTATGAACTTAATTTACCAAACAATCTAGAAAATAGCTTAATTTCGTAAATTTTATTTTTATATCAATTATTAAAAAGTGTCGCAGATAAAGGTGATGTAATATATATTAAAAGCTTAGATAGATTAGGTAGGAACAAAAGACAGATTAAAGAAGAGCTTGAGTATTTTAGAAATAAGGGTGTCAGAATTAAAATACTTGATTTACCACATGGCCATCAAGTAAGATACGAGAATAATGAATTAAATCAGTTGGTGTAAGAGATTAAGGCAAAATAAATTCATGTTATTATAGATTCTGGAAAAAAGTATTATTTTAATACGATTTTTTGCATATACAGTTATATATTCTTGTTAAAACTTTGAAATTACTTGAAGGTGTCATAAATCTGAAATACAGCTCTTGAACATATTCATGCACTATTTGTGCTGTCTTAATTTCACTTGTTTCAAACTTCTTCTTTTTTAAGAGTTCAGATCTCATTTTAAATATCACTATGGAGTTTAAAACTAGTAAAATAAGTTTACCATATAATTGGCATTTTACTTGCCGCGTCCTTTAAAAACAATCTCTTATAAACACTTGACTTCCTTGGTTGTCCATTTTTAAGATATTCAACATTTTTATTTTTTACATATACAGCTATATTAGGTTTAAGTCTTGAAACATAGAAAGATTTTTTATTTTCCATATCCTCAAAATCCTTAAAATTAAAGTATCCCAGGTCTCTTAATGAAAGATCTCCTGCCTTAAATGTGTCTTTTATTTTACTCCCAAAGGTATTGTCATTTCCACTCCCGGGATCCACATCTATGTGCATGAAGTTTCCTGATTTTAATTCATATTCAAGCTGTATCTTTATGCCGGAAGGCTGTGAACTCCCTTATGAACCTGGATATACACTCTTATATATTTCCGAGACTTGAAATGCCGTAGAATCAACTATTCTTATTCTATTAAAATGTTCATCCCATATGGTAGGTATATTTGAATTTGTGAGTGTTACACTATTTAAAAGCCTTGTGAATATTTCTTTTAAGAACTTTACTGCCTTTCCATTTAAATGATGGTCTAATGCTTGGCTGCTTACTGTTGCTTTTATCTTTGAGCTTAGATTAGCACTCATTGTTACAAGTGTATCTTTTGATACGTCCAATTGTGAAAATGCACATAAATAAAGGAATTCCCATGCTTTTAATTTACCTTCTCTTTGTACAAATCCAACCTTTCTTGCTATTTTTTAGCCCTTCTTATAAAAAACAGATTTCTATTATTTATTGTACTATTTTTTATAAATGGGGACTATTTTTTCCCTTAGCTTGATGGTCATGTGGTGACACCACTATATAACATTTCTCCTTTTTATATTTGGCTTTGTTAGACTAAATAAGTAATGTTTGTTTATAAAAATGGCTTACGATTTGATGTAAGCCATTTTTAACAATCATTTAATTAGTATTAGATGATTGTTAGGTCGTATTATTATAGTTCTATATCTTCTGATAATAAATAAAAAATATGTCTACTTTATTCCTCTTTTATGAAGGCAATATAAAACATTAATCGTTAATACTATGATTGTAATTACAATCATACTTATTACAAAAGGAACCGGTAATAGCAAAGAATTTTTATTAATCAAATAAAATACAAGCCCGTCAATTATTGAAATAACAAGGATAATTCTAATAATAAGTTCTGTAATTAGCTTCATATACCGTCACCTCCCCTTTTGAAATATAAGGATATATATTCGAATTTGTTAGAAATTTATTTTACATATGGACACATGTTATTTTACGAAGGTGTATATCAAATTATATTATATACTTTCATATAATTATGCAGAAATAGGTTCTCTACCTTTAAAATTTTGGATTTTTGCATCAACAAATAATTGTTTTCGTCGTTCTATTCTGTATGCTAAAAAACATGATATCTGTTCAATTGCTGAAGTTCAGCAAAAGTAGCTAATAACTCTAAATAAATAGAACATACAATCATAGTATATGTTACTATTAGAATGCCCAAAGAATCGATCAGTCTCCAACATAGTTAACCCTTGCCGATACAACTGCAATACCTTCTGCAATTTTATGACCGGCATTTGGACCGGTAAAATAGAGTTGTTTTATATCCTTGAGTTCAGTGTTGAGAATATCATGAAAGCCACGCTGAATCAAAAACTGTTCAATCTGACCTTGATCAACCCCAAACAAATAGCCCTCGCCAGCCATTCGTGCTGTCCGCTGCATCATTTTTACTTCAATACTATGAGTATCATGCAGGGTCTCGTTGTAGAAATAGTCAAAGATCACTGCGCTACCCGGTCCTGAGTGATTGGCAATAAAAGCAAGTGTGCTGTCAACGCCTTCCTTGGTCAGAAAATAGGTCACGCCCTGCCAGATAAACAGTGTCTTACCCTTCTTGTTGTAGCTGCTGCTTTGCAGACGCTCACCGAGTTGCTGGGTATTGAAATCTACTGATGTGAAGGTGACGTATTCTGGCAAGGGGTCGATAACCTTCCTCAACCGTTGCAGCTTGACTTTCTGAGTAGCAGGGTGATCGATTTCGAATACCCGTGTCTTCTCTATTCCCGGGATACGGTAAGCACGAGTATCGAACCCAGCGCCCAGGATGACAACTTGCTCCAACCCTTCATCCAGAACGGATATGAGGAAATCATCAATGTATCTCTCACGGCCTACAACAAACTCCTTCGCCCCAGGTGCCAAGCAGTCGTAAATATTAGAATTAATGATTTTTTTAAAGAAGGAATACAAAATACCATCGGGAACAAACGCATAGGCGTAAGGATCGTAGCAAATTCGCTCATTTTCCGGCTTTTGCGCCTCAAGTGCGCGCATAAGGGCCACTCCTTCAGCGGATCTACTGGATTGATTTTTTTTCATCAGACTGCACCTCCGTTTACTTAAACATTTCCTTTATTTTCGAAGCCATGAGGACTATTTTATTGTTACACTTTATAACTCAAACCAATTCTTAACTGCTTCAGCATCAATGCGATACAAAAAGCTGTCGGATACACCTAACACACGCTCAATTGCGTCTGTATAAACTGCATAGGTAGCAACAATATCGTCAATAAATCCCAACTCATCATGCTTAAGCTTAAACAAAAGTATTAACCTAGCAAGGGCATTCCCCATGCTAAGTGTAAGGGACAGGACAACCTTGCTGACCTGGTCGGGATAATTAGTTGTAAACACCTTTTCCTGAATACCTTGACATATAATGTGGGCAAGCAGAGGAGCACGCCGTTCAATAATTGCTTCGCCTACTTTCAGACGCACAATAGCATTGTCATCTGAGTACCAAACAGGGAGTAGCTCGATAAGAAAAGTTTTGCCTGCAGTTCGCATATTGTCAAGTGTTGAAAAAAATCGCTGCATCTTTTCCAAGGCTGTCAGGTTAGGGTTATGGACGATAGGAGGGAGTACCTGTTCCGCCTGTTGCACCATTCGGTCAATTAGCGCTTCCAGCAACGCTGATTTAGAGTCAAAATAATGGTAGAATGCGCCACTGGAAATCTGTATATCTGCAAGAATGTCCTGAATAGCCATACTCTCATAGCCTTTAGAAAATAAGAATCTTTGTGCTGAATCAAGGATTTCATTGCGTTTTTTATTATATTCCTGCTCTTTTACAATACGTGCCATCATTTATTCCCTCACTTTAATAAACCGAATCTCTCTCTATTAATTAGAGTATAAACTTACAATCTTTTATTGTCAAGAGTCATCCGCATTAAATTAATAAATTCTTGTTTGCTGATTTTTTTCAGGTTATGCTAAAAATTGATAAGACATTCTTTTTACTACAATCTCACAGTTAAGAAGAAAATGAATCTTTTTATTACGAATTAAGGCTTCATGTAAACTGTTACAAATAGGCATTTTGCTACGCACTTTCTTACCTCTACGACTTAACTAAATAATACCATAAACAAACTATTATTTAGGCAGGTAATTATATATTTATATGAAAAATTGGACTTTAGAATTATAATATTTAATTAATCGCACACGCAAAAAATAAAACTAGAGTATTTTTCACTCTAGCTAATAACAAGATAACAAGTTTATGACAGAAAAATATCAAAATGAATTTTAAGGTATTTTTATATCAGGTTTCAAAATTTATGTGTTATAATGTAAAATTATTTTAATGTAACTCTTTTTAAATCAATTTTCCATATGAATTATTGGATTATTTCTAAATGGATAAGATTTAATATTAACAGTATTTAAATCTTCATTAAACAAATTTATAGCTGAAATCTGAGTATTATCATATGTATAGTAATAATATGTACCCGATTCACTACACATTGCGCTGGTATATACCGTACTGTGTTCTTTTCCATCAGATGTTATAACTGCACCTTTAGGTACTTGACAGTTAGAAAGAATATGAAATATGCCATTAATACCTTCAAGCTCATTATCAATTTGTGTTAAATTATTTTTTAAATATGCTGCCCTAGTAAACCTAGAGGGTGAAGTAAAATCTCCAGGTAAACCAAATGCACCTGAACCGTTAGTAAATGGATATAATTCCAGATTACCCCATTCAACTTTATCAAATGGTGTAGATCTTATCCCTATATATTGATATAAATTATTTAAATGCCATTGAAAATTTGGACTATTAGTCATAACTCCAACTGGATTGTCAAAGACTTGCAATCCTTTAGGGGTTCTCTCAACAACAATACTTTTTCCTGATTTATCAGATAAAATGTAATGTACCAAAGGTGTTAAATTTAATAAATGAGGTGGCAAATTTAATAAGTGAGGTGGCATATGAACAATTTCTAGGTTTTGTAATGATTTTTTAGCTTCTTCTAAGTCTTTAAACTGAGATAATGCCCAAAACACAAAATCATGTGGTGCAATATTTTCTTTTCCTTCAACTATTATTTTTGAATATTGTGTAAAAACTGTAAGATCAAGCATTGCACACAGTAATCCTTTTTCATTTAAGCCATCTGCTAAAATAGGATGTCCATCTGAACCCACTGATGTACCTATAAAGGCATATTTTGTTTTTTTCTCCTGTTTTTCTGCAATATTTGTCCATATATAATTTCTTGGAATAATATCAACTGATAGGTTATGTTTTATTGAAACATCCATTGTACGTCCCAATAAATGTTCACAGTTTGTTGTTTCTAGTGTCAAACTTGTACACATATTTAGCACTTCCTTATAATTAATTTATATTTTATAGTTGAGAAAATTTCATTACATATATATTTGCCTGGGAATAAATTAGTTTTTTACCTCTATGAATTAACTATATATAAATATTACCATAAAAAATTATTGTGGAGGCAGATAATTATATATTTATATAAGGAACGATACATTAAAATTATTTTGACCAGTTTTCTATAGGTGCAAACCTTATTTAAGAGCAAAATTAACCTTGAGGGACGATTAGTCTTATTTTTAATATCCTCAAATTCATATCAAAATATAAAATAACAAACTTCGGATTTCTCTAAATTACTTTAAATATCTATGTGGTACTGGTATATGGAAAAATAGAATTTATTTGTATGATCACTTAAAGTGTTTATTAATAAATTCATATATATTTTCCATAATTTGAAGATATTAATCCTTTACTTATCATTTCAATATATTATTATTGAAACTATACTGTAACATTAGAAAACTTGGAGGAATGATAACTAATGAAGTCCACAGGAATTGTAAGAAATGTTGATACACTAGGAAGAATAATAATACCTAAAGAAATAAGAAAGGTGCTTTCTATTAATTCGGGAGATGCTTTAGAATTTTTTACTGAAAATGAAGATATATACATAAGAAAATATTCTCCTGGGTGTGTATTTTGTGGGAGTATGAATGGTATGATCATATTTAAAGACTTATATATCTGCAAGGAATGTAAAGAGGATTTAATATCTTTAAAAGTTGAATAAGAAATTTACTAATATATACATTAACCAGAGCCTGCTCTAAATTGAGCAAATGACGCAGCCTTTAAGGCTGTCAGTTCATTAGATTATGAGCTGACAGCTTATTTTAATTTTATTTGTCACAAATAAACCATTATTTTGTAAGTAATCTGTTTTCACTATTGAGTATACTTATATTGTACTGTTATCAAAATGGATGTGTTCTAAAGTAGCAGAAAGAAGTACAAATCTTAATGGAAGTGCTATTATTATTGCGCCTATAATAAGTAAAAAAGCAAGCATCCATTTTGCAAAAGATTTTCTGCATCTCATTATCAAAACAAATGCTGCAGTAAAATTAAAAATACCCCATACTATATTGGAAATATCAGCTGGAATCCCATGGCCCAATACTTTTGCGAATGGTGCAGGAAATTCACCGTAGCCTAAAATTCCATGGAGAAAATGAAAAAGGCCATTGGAGAGTAGCACACCTGCTGAAAAAGCAGATGTATAGCCGTGTATTTTAGGCATAGGCACAGCATTCGTAATTTTCCTGTCTTTTTCATTTCCATATTTTTGTACATTTGCTACTAAAAAAGCGATTACCGCTGCGAACGCTAGAAATGTTGCAAACATCATACTACCTCCTTAAAATCAATTAGCTGCACCTATGATACTTCCAAAACTTTGATTATATATGATTCCACTTCATTCATACAGATCACTCCAATCATTTAATAATGCTATGATTTGATTATGCGCATAATAATAGATGCATCGGTAAATAGTTGTTTGTATTTTTCGGAATGAAGCAATGCAAATTTTGATAGGCCATCCAAACAAGCGATTAGAGTATAGGTCAACTTTTCGGGATCTTCTTTTACTATTTCACCGCTTTCCTGGCCTTCTATAATGAGATGTAAAAAGGTCTCCAGCAGCAGTTCTTGCTGCTCTAAAAACATTTTACGGATATTATCTGGTTTCTCTGTCCGTTATGAGGTCATTTATGTTTTAGTGGCGGTTTTTTTGGTAGCCCGTCCCTGGCTTTCAAGAAAGAACGTGTTTTTTGGAGTAGTTTTCGGTGATACTGAGATCTGGAATCAGGAAACTGCTCAGAAGATTGTTAAACGTTGTGTATTAGTCTGCTCGGTAATAGCGTTTTTTTTGGCAGGTGCGTTTTTGCTGATTTATAATTACATGTCGCTTAATGAAATCAATTTGATGCACCTCTATTCAGCAACTGTTTTTGCGTTGATTCTGAAGATTTGTTTCAATTATTATTATTGCGGTTACCATGGTGATTGAAACAAAATTCCTGGTGGCTGAGCTTGTTTACCTGGGTGTTGTTCGCAATATGCAGGTGGGGATGTCAGTAATCGCAGTGTTTATTGTTCTTCTTGCAATTGTTTTATTTGCAGTGTTTTTTAGTATGGCAAGGTACAAAAATCCTTCGGGAGCAGTGCTTGACGACGATGATAAATGGGTTCTCGGCAGGAGCTATTTCAATCCTTTTGGCTCCTCGCTGTTTGTTGAAAAAAGGAACGGTATTGGCTGGACTGTCAATTTTGGCCGGCCAGCGGCATGGAGCATTCTTGCTGTGATTATCTTTTTAATTGTTTTTAAGGCGGTTAGCGTCGGTATAATTAGTGTGGTATTTATTACCCGTTCCAGAAAGGTGTTTGATATAGAATGAATCCAAGTATAAAAAAATAGTTGTAAATCTTGTAATACTCGTTGTACCATTTATTATTCTCATTGCCGTATATCCTCTGCTGCCGGATCAAATCTATACGGGACATCATTTGTTTAGAAGCTCCTACATGGGTAAGCAGTATGTTTTTTTATTAGGATTTATCCCATATATAATCTATTGGAAAAGAAATCGGCAGATCTGTTGATTAAAGCACCGTTTTAACCAGTACAAAAGTAGGTGCAATTATACACCAGCAAAAAACAGCGTGGATGCAGCCTGCGTTAAGTTTTGTTTTACGAGACCCCAAGCAGCCCGATTATCATGAGAATGACGGATGCAAACTGAAGTGTGGCGCAAAATCTGTTTCTGGTCTGAAATTTCCAGCGCCACTCTCACAGTCCAGCCGTATGGCTGCTTTCATTGGATAACTTCTGTAATGAAAGCTACCGTATCGGCGCTAGTGGTGTTTAGAACAAGAATAAATATTCAGTAAAGGATCTGGTAATAAATATTTTATTCCTTAGTATAAGATTTCTACATATCCTTTCGTTCCATTTACCCGGATTTTTTGTCCGTCTTTAATGAGTCTGGTAGCGTTTTCCGCACCTACAACTGCAGGCAGGCCGTATTCTCTGGCAACTACAGAGCCGTGTGTCATAATTCCGCCCACTTCCGCCACTAATCCGCTAATGGACACGAAAACCGGCGTCCAGCTTGGGTCTGTGAATCTTGTCACTAAAATGTCGCCTTTTGATAGTTCGGCGTCCTCCAGCCGCAGAATAACACGAGCGCGGCCTTCCACAACCCCCGACGACGCGGGTATTCCAATGAGTGCCCCTTTTGGTGCCTTTCCCGAGTTGTATTCGCCTGGGATTATCTCGCCTTCGGAAGTCATCAGCCTCGGTGGCGTCAGTTTTTCGTAAACTTCGAACTCCTCTTCTCGCTTCAATATTTTGTTATAATCAAATTTCTTCGTTCGGGCGGCCTCACGCAGTTCCTCAAAAGACAGATAATAAATATCCTCTCTCTTGCGGAAAACCCCGCATTGAACCAACTTTTCGGCCTCCCGCAGGAGGGCCTGTTTGACTATCCAATAGTGCCAAACCATGACGTACTTGGGATACTCCCGGTAGCCAATGAAGTTGCGTATGCGGCTGATCATTTTCTCCGCTTTTTTCGCCTTGCTCTTCGAAAGGCGGCTTAGAATTTCCCGCCGCTTTTCCTCGGCTTCTTTTAGTCCTCGTTCAAATATCTCTTTATGTGCGCCTGGCGTGAAGTTTTCGATATTGCCCAGAATCATCGGGGCAAGCGCGGACGGCTCCTCTATCCAGCGCGGCTTTGTGATGTCTATCTCACCAGAGCAGCGCACGCCGTATTTTGCTAAAAATTCCCGCATGGCTTTGTTTACGTCCTCGCCGCCCTCTAATTTGCCAAGATCATTAAAAAACACGTCCGCCCCCTCAGGTTTCACTGTTTTTAGGTATTCCGCCACCGCTGGATACTGTCTCACCACATCTGAAACATCCAGCAGTTCAAGCCCCATCTCACCCGCTACATTGTTCGGCGCGGACTGTGTCAGCGTGTCCGCAGCACCTTTCTCGCCGAGCCATTTCTCCACGTTTTTGTTGACCCAGCTCACCGCGAGGGTCCCGGTCCAGACAGAACCCAAACCCTGAGGGTCGCCGATGGCCTTAATAAGCTGTTTTAATTCCACATCAGCCGCGGCAAAAAGCTCATCGCCGGAAAGCGCGGCGAACTTTTTCTCAAGCTCCTTTATAGCCACCTCATTTTTCTTCATCAAAGCGGGGACTACGCCCACGTCGCCCGACCGGTAGATTTTTATGAACTGCGTGACCAATGCCCACGAAAAATACCCCGACCCCATGCTAAGAAACCGCTTGCCGCGCGAAAGCGATTTTATGAACTCTTTCCGCTTCGTTAAGTTTTTTAGCGCGCTATTGATCAGCGGGTCGACTTTCCCCATTGCCGCCACCGCAAGCGTCCGTCCGAAAGTTGACGCCATATCGTGAGAGAGATCCATGAAAAGTCTGCCTCCCGCTTGGATCATCAACGTTTCGTCGCCCCCGCTGTACTGGAAGCAGGAAAGCCCTAGCGGCTTCATCGCGTCTGTCATCATCTGCTGGTGCCCGAACGACATATACACATGGTTTTTACTATCCTGCACGTCCGGTATGGGGTAAAGGGTGGTGATGGGGCGGCTCTGTACGATAAAGAATTTATTATTGTACAGGCACCATTCGATATCCTGGGGACGGCCCAAATAAGCCTCAATCGTTCTGCCCATGCGTTCAAGCTGTAATATCTGTTCGTCTGTCAGCGTCTGCTTGTTCTGATGTTGTACCTCGATCCTCTTCTCCTCTGTTCCACCTTCTTTTAAGGCATAGATAGCCAGCTTCTTAGTGGATATCTTCTTATCAGCGATTCTACCTTCATGTACCTTATAGATATCTGCGTTTACCAGGCCGGAGACCAGAGCTTCACCCAGCCCAAAGCTTGCATCTATGGATACGACTTTCCTGTTGGAAGTGATGGGGTCGGCAGTGAACATGATCCCCGCAGCTTGAGGGAAGACCATCCGCTGGATGACCACAGACAGATGGACCTTACGGTGATCAAAGCCGTTTTGGATGCGGTAGGTCACGGCACGGCCGGTAAAAAGCGAGGCCCAGCATTTGCTGATATGTCTTAGGATAGCTTCCTTTCCGATGATGTTTAGATACGTATCCTGCTGGCCCGCAAAGGAGGCTGTGGGAAGATCCTCTGCCGTGGCGCTGGAACGTACTGCATAAGCATTTTTTTCACCAAGTTGTGCAATATGAAGGGTAATCTCATTATCGATGCCTTTAGGAATAGCTATTCCTTCCATGACCTTTCGAATTTTGGCGCTGATTTCAGCAATACCTTCCCTGTTGTCTGCTTTTAGAAGTGACAACTTATCCAGCAGTGAATCAAACTCCTGGTTATTCCCAATAATTTCTTTATACGCTTCGGTAGTAACGCAAAAGCCCTCTGGAACTTGTATCCCCTCAATCCTGGATAGTTCCCCCAGGTTGGCTCCTTTGCCCCCCACCATCGGAAGCTTGGTTTTATCGATTTCCTGAAAACCAAGTACATAAGAATTCATACATATTCTCCTTTCTTTGTTATCCGATCGCTACCACTGCTAACCCCCATCGCACTCTGTGAAAGCGATTCACACAAAATTAAAAATTTTGGTTCTCTGCTTTTCTATAAAAGTGGGGGATAAGCATTGCTATGCGCCTGGATAAGTTCTTCCCCTAAAGGATAACGTATTCTAAGTGCTAAAGACACTAAGAATACTGTTAATAAGGTTCAGCTGGAGAAAAGTAGTTCTCATAAGCAAACTCCACCTGAACCTAAGAATCACTTGATACGTATTTTAATTAATAAGGCGTTTTGAGTAAATCAAGTATACGTTATAGGTATTTCTCCTTGTAAAAGTTCCTTTGAAATAGATTTATGTATTCATCAAATTCTTGACATAAGGCGTCAAGATCAATTTCTGTTTTAGGCATTTTACTTATATACCCATCGGTAAGCAAGGTAAGTATTCTCATGACCAGCTTTGGATCAATGTCGTCTTTAAATTTTGAAATGTCAGTGCCTTCAAAAGCAATTTTGTTTCTAAAACTTTCACTTTCACTATTTGTAAGAATAGCTTTTATGTCCGCTTTAACTTCATCATCATTTTCAAAATACACACTGTCTAAAAAGGAAAGGATGGCAGGGTGTTTTTTCATAATCGAAATTTCAATGTTGGCTGCAAGCTTAATTCTGTCAAAAAAATCAGTAACCGCATTATCAAACTTTTCATTAACTTCATTCATGATAATATGAGTGCATAAATGAATTAGGTATAAGTATAAAGCCTTTTTTGTGCCAAAGTAATGAAATACCAATGCCTTTGAAATCCCCGCTGCAGTAGCAATATCGCTTATAGAGGCTTTTTTGTAACCGTTAGTGCCAAAGCATGTAAGGGCAGCGTCAATAACTATATTTTGCCTCTCTACGGATAAATTTAAAAATTTCTCCACAGGACCCACCTCGTAAATACTATTAACCGATTCGGTTAATGATATAATAGCATAATTAACCGAATCGGTCAATGATATTTTAAAAATTTTTATTGTTATTACAGCGTTTATTCCTTTGATATAACGCAGCAAACTGTTATTTGGCGGAAAATAGCACATAAGAAATATTTTAATGACTGAATTTCCCTGATCTAAGGACCGTGATTTGGATAGAGCATGTTCAAATTGATTAATTCATGGGACTAATCATGCCCCACGGGAAACAAAAAACCGCGGTGGGGCAGATATTTTCTATTGCCGCAAGTGAGAGTTAAAATTAAATTTTTCTTTTAACAAGCAGCAGATATATTCAGGATTATCACATGTCATTAATTGGGACATTACACAGCACCCTGCTGCACCTGACTTGAGCACACCAGTAAGCCTATCAGCTGTAATACCTCCGATTGCAAATACAGGTATAGATACTTTGTCGCATATGTTTTTAAGAAATGTAAGTCCACGAGGTACCAGTCCTCTTTTACAATCTGTGGGAAAAATGTGTCCGGCAATCAAATAGTTGGCACCATGTGATTGAGCCTGGACAGATTCTTCAACTGTATGAACGGAAACTCCCACCATCTTAAAATTTGTCAACTGCATAGTATTATCTAAAAATTGATTGAAAGGAAGATGAATTGCAGATATTCCCAGGCGTCTTGCCACGTGAATGTGAGTATGAATAATAAGTGTTGTTCCATAGTACAAGCATATTTCTCTGCATGAGGAAGCCAACTTTTCATATTCCTGTTCAGATAAATCTTTTTCTCTTAAAAGAATTGCACATAACCCCATTTTGGCAATATTCTCAATACGATCTAAAAAGTTATCCTTACATAATAGTCGGTTGGTTACACAAATCACCATTTCAATCACCTCTTATACCCTAATATAGTCAACATAAACTGGCTGCAAACCTTGATGAAGAATCATTTTGTGAATTTCACTGACGCTTCGGGAATCTGATATCTGGAATTGTTCATCTCCTTTGGCATCGTCCTCATGTCCTCCTACGCTAACTCTTACACCGGCAGAAATTTTAGTAGCACACATACCAATTACATTGTTACGAAAAACCGCACGTTCTCGTGTAGAAATTGTGATACCAGCAAATGGCATGAAAAGCCGATAAGCCAGCATAACTTGCAGCAACTGTGTTTCATCAACATCATTTCCACTTTTATGACTATTGTTAATAAATGGGCGCAGGCGGGGTGGAGAAAACGAAATTTCGGCTTGTGGATATTTCCTTTGCACCAGAAAAGCATGAAGACCTGTGGCAAATGCATCCTTCCTGAAATTATCCAGTCCAAGTAAAGCTCCAAAAGCTACTCCTCTCATGCCTCCTCGAAGTGCACGTTCTTGTGAATTAAAGCGGTAGGGATAGATGCGTTTGTGACCACTTAAATGGATTTGTTCATACCTGTCTATGTTATAGGTTTCTTGATATACACATACATAATCAGCACCACAGGTGCGGAGATAAGCATATTCATCCGTATTCAATGGATAAATTTCAATTCCCACAAGCTTAAAATAGCGTGCAGCCATTTTTACGGCTTCACCAATATATTTTACATCTGACATAGAATGAGATTCACCGGTCAACAAGAGAATGTCCTGTAAACCAGTATAAGAAATATTCTTTAACTCTTTTTGGATTTCCTCTATGTTTAGTTTTCCGCGGCGAATTTTATTACCACAGTTAAAACCACAGTATATACAATGATTCTCGCAGTAATTGGATATATAAAGTGGTGTAAACATAGAAACAGAATTGCCAAAATGTTTTTTAGTTTCAATCTGTGCTTTGTATGCCATTTGCTCTAAAAGTGGAAATGCAGCTGGTGATAGCAGTGCTCCAAAATCCTCAATTGACAAATTTGTTTTAGTAAGAGTCCTTGCCACATCTTTAGTGGTATAGACAGAAAAATCGTATTGCTCTACCATATGTAGTACCTTATCCATAATATTAGAGTCAATGGCTTCCATGCCTTGTATATACTTCATATGATTTGTTTTTATCTGACTCATTTCAATATCTCCTTTTCATTGCAATTCATGTTCCATTTAGTTTTGAAGGAAACCAGTCAATGGACTGGAAGCTTCTGAGCCATGATGAAGTGTCCGCCCCAAACCTGCCAGATAAGCAGCTCTACCTGCTTCAATAGCAGATTTGAATGCTTTGGCCATCAAACCAACATTACCGGCTGTAGCAATTGCAGTATTGGCCATTATAGCATCCACTCCCATTTCCATGGCTTCGCATGCCTGGGAAGGTCGGCCAATTCCCGCATCCACAATAATGGGTAGATCAATTTCGTCCACCAAAATCCGTATAAATTCACGGGTGAGAAGTCCTTTATTACTTCCAATTGGGGAACCAAGAGGCATAACAGCTGCCGCTCCTGCATCCAGCAGTGCCCTGGCTATATTTAGATCAGGGTACATGTAAGGCATGACAATAAAACCCTCCTTGGCTAATATTTCCGTGGCTTTCACCGTTTCATAATTATCTGGTAATAAGTACTTTGATTCGTGTATAATCTCTACTTTGATAAAATTTCCACATCCCAGTTCACGTGACAGCCTTGCAATTCTGACAGCTTCCTGGGCATTTCTAGCGCCGGAAGTATTTGGAAGCAGCGTGATTCCTTGGGGTATATGGTCAAGAATATTTTCTTCGCCACCCATATTTGCACGTCTAAGAGCCAGTGTGGCCATTTCTACTCCAGCATTTTCTATAACGGTTTTGGTCATTTTAAGAGAGAATTTACCAGAGCCTAGAATAAATCGGGAATTAAAAGAATGTCCGCCGATGAACAGTTTATCATTATCTTGATTCATTTATTTTCCTCCTTTATATTCATATATCTTCAATTCCTAGTAATAATCGCAAAATCATATTTCCCTGATGGCCTGCACAAATTTGTACTCTGGGGGCCATTAGCCCATTGCCTTGCTGGGCTGCATTTTTCATATCTCCGCAAATGTACAGATTTTTCATTTTTTTTTGAGTTTGAATTAAATTGGAACTGTCATATCCAGCCATACCTGATGCACATACAATTTTTGTTCCCGGAAGTTTAGAAAGAATGACATTTACTAGCATGGCTTTGGCAGAGGCATCATCAAATGCTTCACAGATGATATCATAGCCATGAAATAGTTTAACGGCATTGGATTCATCCACTCGGATATTTTTTGTCTCCAAGGTAAGAAAAGGGTTGATTTCTTTGATTTGTTCCATCAGTGCATCTGTTTTTAACAAACCCAGATGACGTACATAGTAACTCTGACGATTTAGATTACTTGGTTCAACTGTATCAAAATCCACTAATAGTAAATGTCCTACCCCAATACGTGCCAGCATTACTGCCACATTCGAGCCAAGTCCCCCTAATCCAGCAATGGCAACTTTACCCTTATTTACCTTTTCAAAGACCTTGGGCGTGTGGCGTGCCACCATCATACTTTGAAGTTCATCCATTGATGGCATGGTTCCTTTTGGAATGATGTTTACCACATCGTGAGGATGCAATGGACAATCTTCCTTTATTTGAAATCCATTTACAATCAATACATGGCTTTGGTTTCCTACGTTATTTCTAACTTCATAGGCAGTTGTCCAACTACCTGTTCGTTTTTTACCGTTTATTATTATTTCCATAATGTTAGCCTCCTCCAACAAAACAAACTACTTCTACCACATCAGAATCGGTTAATTGTACATCGGCATATGATGTTTTTGGAATAATTTCACCATTAAGTTCCACAGCAATTTTTGATATATGATAATGGTTTTGCAGCAAAAATTCCAATAGATTTTTTTTATATGGAACAGGAATGGTTGTATCATTTATCTTCACTTTTTCACCTCCTTTTTTCTGCAGTATTTGATATAGAACAAAAAAGAACACAAACAAGTTGCGCCCGTGGTGGTGCACCCCATTTGTGTTCTTTTATATTTACAATTTATCACAGACTTTTTTATATGTCAACATAAATAATATCCATTTTGGATTATATGTTATTAAATTAAAAGTATAATTTCATCGGAAAAGGATTGAAAATATTTATTAATTATTTAATTTCTCCTGAACGATTAATTGCAACAATTAAAGCTTGAATAGAGGATTTTATAATATCCGGGTCAATTCCTACGCCCCAATATAGTTTATTATGGCAGGTAATTCCTACATAAGATATAGCTTTAGAAGAAGAACCTTTTTCAAGGGCATGTTCTTCATAACAGGATATTTCATAGTTTGCAGAAAAATACTGTTTTAACGCATTACTAACAGCATCTAATCTTCCATTTCCTTTACCACTTAGTACTTTATGTTGTTTATTGTAATCAATTGTAACTTCTGAAATTATACCATCTTGTTGTTTGAAATGACATTCTTCTATTCTGAAAATATCACTGGTCTCTAGATACTCTGATTTAAATATCTCATAGATCCACTCTGGAGTCAGTTCTTTATGCTGGGCATCGGAAATTGTTTTAGCAGTATATCCCATTTCTTCTTTCATTTTTTCAGGTAATTGAATACCAAAATTTTGTTTAAGAATATAGCTGACCCCTCCCTTTCCTGATTGGCTGTTAAAACGTATTACATCTGAATCATATTTTTTCCCTACATCCTTAGGATCAATAGGTAGATAAGGTACTGTCCAGTATTTGCAATCTTTCTCTTCACGCCAGCTTATTCCTTTTGCAATAGCATCTTGATGGGAACCAGAAAAAGCTGTGAATACCAAGGAACCGGCATATGGTTGTCTTTCATATACACTCATCCTAGTAAGTTTTTCGTATTTTTCACAAATATCTGGGATGTTACTGAAATCTAGGTTAGGGTTAACCCCGTGAGAATAGAGATTCATAGCAACTGTAATAATGTCTACATTACCTGTTCTTTCTCCATTTCCAAATAAAGTTCCTTCAATACGATCTGCACCTGCCAATAATCCAAGTTCTGCATCACAAACTCCGCAACCTCTATCGTTATGAGGATGTAAAGACAAAATAACATTTTCTCTGTATTTTAAATTGTTGTTTATGTATTCCACCTGGCTGGCAAATACGTGAGGCATAGCATTTTCAACAGTTGTAGGTATATTAATAATTGCCTTGTGCTTATAATCAGGCTGCCAAATATCAAGTACGTTGTTACATACATCAAGTGCATAATCTACTTCAGTTCCAGGAAAACTTTCAGGGCTGTATTGGAAAGAAAAGTTGCCATCTGTATTCAAGGATAATTTTTTTAATAATGCAGCTCCTTCTATAGCTAATTTTTTAATCTCTTCTTTTGTTTTTTTAAATACCTGTTCTCTCTGTGCAACTGATGTAGAATTATATAAATGAACAATTGCATTTGGAGCACCTTTTATAGCGTCAAAAGTTTTTCTTATAATATGTTCTCTTGCTTGTGTTAACACCTGTATTGTTACATCTTTTGGAATCATATTTTTTTCGATAATTGTTCTTAAAAATTGATATTCTGTTTCAGATGCTGCAGGAAATCCAACTTCTATTTCTTTAAAGCCTATTTTTAATAACATTTGAAAAAATTCAAGTTTTTCCTGTAAATTCATGGGCTCTATCAATGCCTGATTACCATCTCGTAAATCTACACTACACCATATAGGTGCTTTTTCAATATAGTCTTTATTGACCCAATTTGTGGATGGTGTTGGGGGTAAAAAGTAACTTCTTTGATATTTTTTATAATTTTTCATATTAGTTTTCTCCTTTCACAATAATAAAAAAGTCTTTCGCCTTTCTGCCAATATTGCAGTTAGAGACGAAAGATTGAGTCTTACGCTGTACCACTCTAATTTATATATTCTATCTTGTTCTCATATTATAATATGAAAAATAAAATAAATAGTTTTATTTTTATTGTATGTTTTCTAAAATTGAGTTATTAATAATTATAAGGTATTTATTAAATAACCTTTTGTATCCATTTTACCGTACTTGTTAGTTGTTATCAAGAGAATTTATAATTATAGAATAAATGATGTTCTTTTAGTTAAAATAAATGTATGTTTAAATATAAATGAAAGGTGTTTCTATGATTATGGATGATAAATTATTACAAAGTTTAAAAGATAAATTAAAATTACAAAAGGATGAAGCATGCCATTTATTAAAGCAAATGGAGAAAAATGAGACAATAAAATCAAATACTGAAGTTTCCTCAGAGTTATCTTGCTATGATAATCATCCTGCAGATAATGCTGGTAATATATACGATAAAGAGAGGGGGATGGCTTTTCAGAAAAATGAAGAAATTATTATAAGGAAAATAGATGATGCCTTTAAAAGTATAGAAAATGGAACTTATGGCATATGCAAAAAATGTGGAAGAAATATAAATAAGAACAGATTAGAATCTATTCCTTATGCACAATATTGTATTGACTGCCAGAAAAGCATTGACAATGTAAAACCTGCGGAAAAAAGAAATAGACCTGCAGAAGAAGATGTTCTTAGACATACTCTGGACTGTGGGTATAATAATCAAGTTGAATTTGATGCAGAAGATAGTTATCAATCAGTAGGAAGATTTAATAAAAGAAAAAATATAGTTGAAGAGTACGAAGATGAGGCTGAAGAATATGTTGAGCCTATAGAAAGAATAAGCAATGAACAATATAAAAACCAATTACCTTAGAGAGAATTAAAATTATATGTAGATTAAATATATAAAAATAGTGTAAAATTGATTTTTAGTTGGGGGGATTTTTATTAAAGTCAATATTTTTTATTTAAACTTATAAAACAAGGAGTGATATGAATTTGTATGAAGGTAAGGTTTTAAAAGAACTGTCAGCCTGGCAGGAAGAAATGACCAAAAAGCCGGGTTTTACAAATAATTTTACCAAAGGTATTCAAAAAAGAATAAGTGGCATTATCCCTGAAAAGGCTAATATTATAATCACTAAATCTGTAAAGGGTATGGTAAATGCGGTAATATTTGGCTGTAAATATATTTCCAAAAGTCCGCTGCATAGTTCTAGCTTAAAAAATAGAGAAAATCTGGTGAAAGAAAAAATAGAATTTTACAGGAAAGCTGCAATGTTAAGTGGTGCAGGAACTGGTGCAGGAGGAATTCTTTTAGGATTAGCAGATTTTCCCATACTTTTAAGTTTAAAAATGAAATTCTTATTTGATGTAGCAGGTATTTACGGTTTTGACTTAAATAATTATAAGGAGCGGTTATATATATTGTATATATTTCAAATAGCATTTTGTAGTCAAAAGAGAAGAAATGAAGTTTATAATATTATGTTAGATTGGAATAATCATTCTAATTCCCTTCCAATAAATAAAGATGATTTTGACTGGAGAACTTTTCAGCAGGAGTATAGAGATTATATCGACATTGCAAAGATGCTGCAAATGGTACCAGGAATCGGTGCAGTAGTAGGTGCATATGCCAATTATAAACTTATGAATAAACTTGGTAATACGGCCATGAATGCCTATAGACTTAGAATTTTAAATAATAAGTAGTGAATGTTATTTACAGTATTAATAAAATTTAATTTATTCATTTGTAAGCTGCAAGGTTTATTTATAACAGGATCATAATTTACATGTCTTTTTTTGCTTGATTCTTCAGTAGTGAGAGTATATCAGAGTATCTTAATAACAGTATTTCTTATAAATTATTAAAAATTGATTGAAAAGTGTAACTTTTTTCTGTATAATTTAGTATATTATATGCTTATATAATTTAAGTGATAGATTATTCTTATAGAAACTTAATTTTTTGCTTATATTAGTGCTCTTTAGTTATGTGTTTTTATTTGTTTTTGCAGAGTAATATCAACATAAGTAGCACTTTTTTATTGATGTAAGTAATATCACTTTAATGCTTATTTCTTAGCCTTTCTTGTTAGTTTCTAAGTTTTAGTCAGCATTTTCATAAGGATTTAAAAACTTTATATGTTGGCCATATTAGGAATTTTGATTTTTTGAAATAAATCGAAAAATGCAGCATTTTCGATGTAGAAGTTAAGGACTTACCATTATGAGAAGAACTATAAATAATAATTTGTGAGGTAATATATTATGGATAATATGAATTTAGAAGAATTTGAACGGGGTCTATCCAAGAAGTTAAAGAATTCTATTGATCCGGAATTATATAATAAATACCAGGTTAAACGTGGTCTTAGAGATGCAGACGGAAGAGGAGTACTTGTAGGCTTAACAGAAATTGGAGAGGTACATTCATATATTATAGATGAAAATGAGGTTATTCCAATTCCAGGAACTTTGATGTATAGAGGTATTAATATACAATATATAGTGAATGGTTTTCTTAAAGATGATCGTTTTGGCTTTGAAGAAGTAGGTTATCTATTACTTTTTGGTGAATTGCCTAATAAAAAAGAACTTGATGATTTTACAAAGCTTCTTTCAAAATATAGAAATCTGCCTGAAGATTTTGTACGTGATATGATATTAAAAATGCCCAGTAAAAATATAATGAATTCTATGGCAAGGAGTGTATTAGCTCTTTATAGTATTGATGATAATGCTGATTCTACTTCAATAGATAATGTGTTAAAACAGTGTATTAGACTCATAGCTTATTTCCCTTTAATCGGAGTTTACGGCTATCATGCATTTTCTCATTATCATAAAAATAAAAGTCTTATTATTCACAGTCCTCAGCCGAATTTAAGTACTGCTGAAAATATTTTATACATGCTTAGGAATGATAGTAAGTATACTAAACTTGAAGCCAAACTTTTAGATCTTGCACTTGTACTTCATGCTGAGCATGGTGGAGGTAATAACTCTTCCTTTGTTACTCATGTGGTAACATCGTCAGGATCGGACACTTATTCAGTGACTGCAGCAGCTCTTGGTTCTCTAAAAGGTCCAAGACATGGCGGGGCGAATCTTAAGGTGGTTGAAATGTTTGATAATATGAAGCAGAATTTAAAAGACTGGAATGATGATGAGAAAATTAAAGATTATCTTATGAAGTTACTTAATAAAGAAGCGTTCGATCGGTCAGGACTTATCTACGGAATAGGACATGCTGTATACTCCATTTCTGATCCAAGAGCTGTTATTTTTAAAGAGTATGTTGAGAAGCTTGCTAAGGAAAAAGGCTTAGAAGCCGAATATAATCTTTATGCAAAGGTAGAAAAACTTGCATCTGAATTAATGAAAGCTAAGGTTCATAAAGATGTTAGTGCAAATGTTGATTTTTATTCAGGTTTTGTATATAGAATGCTTGATATACCAATTGAAATGTTTACACCTATTTTTGCTATTTCAAGAATAGTAGGATGGAGTGCACACCGTATTGAAGAAATTATAAATAACGGTAAAATTGTTAGACCTGCATTTAAATGTGTTTCTAAAAGACGCAAGTATATTCCACTGGAGAATAGAACAAGTAATTTTTAGATTCAGGCAGAGTTTTACTATTTAGCTTTTTATTTTAAATAAAAAATTGTAAGCGTAGATTAAATTTAATTTGTTGCTTACAATTTTTATCTATTTTATGTAGCCTTCACTCATAAGCTGAATTGGCATGAAAAATTTTATATACTTAATGTGTTTAATTATAAATTATAAAATACTTTAAAAGAATTTAATGCATATATATAGTCTTTTACTCCTGCCAGTTCTCTTATAGAATGCATTGACAAAATGGGAATCCCCATATCTATACATTCCATATTAATATGACTGGAAGATATAGGACCTATAGTTGATCCACCTCTTTCATCTGAATGATTTACAAATATCTGAACTGGAATTCCAGCTTTGTCACATATACTTTTGTATACAGCACTAGATACACTGTCTGTGGTGTAGCTTTGACTGGCACTTATTTTTATAATAGGTCCCTTGTTGATAATAGGTCTATTTGTGGGATCTGACTTTTCTTCATAATTTGGATGAAGTGCGTGGCCTAAGTCACAGGATATCATAAATGATTTTGATATGGCCCTATAAAATTCATCTCTATTTTTACCTAAATTGAAGGCTATTCTTTCTAATAAAGATAATAGCATAGGGGAATTTGCACCTTGTTTTGTAGTGCTTCCTACTTCTTCATTGTCAAAGCATACCATTACATTTGTATTATTTTTAACTTTTATATCTGAAATTGCTTTTATTCCTGAATATACCATACTTAAGTCATCTAATCTTCCAGAGGATACGAATTCTCTGTTGGCTCCGATTATACTACCTTTTTCGAATTCGTATAAAAATAAATCAAAATCCAGTATATCTTCTTTAGCCACAGATAACTCTTTACATATAATTTCAGTAAGGTAATGTTTATTTTTAGATTTATCGTTTATAAGGGCCAAAAGGGGAAGAAGGTGCTTTTGCTTACTTAGTCTAACCCCTGAATTTACATCTCTATTCATGTGTATGGCTAGATTTGGTATTATCATAAGAGGTCTATTTATATTTATAAACTTTATGTGGGGATAAAATGGATTTTTTCCCTTTAATACAACTCTCCCTGCCATTGAAAGAGGCCTATCCATCCATGTATTTAATATAGGGCCGCCGTATACTTCTGTATTTAATTTTATATAAGCATCTCCTACGTTTATATCAGCATTGGGCTTTATTCTAAAACATGGAGAATCAGTATGAGCGCCTATTATTCTAAAGCCATCTTTTTCTAAAGCTCCATTTCCAACTGTAAATGCAATAAGTGCAGAATCATTTTTAGTTATAAAATATTTTTTGCCTTTTTCTAAATTCCATGAGTTTTCTTCTTTGATTTCATCAAATCCTAATTTTGCAAGAAAATCTGTTGCATTTTTCACTGCATGGAATGCTGTAGGACTTTCGTAAATATAGTTTATAAGTTCTTCCACTTCTTGAATTTCATAAGTTTCCATAATTCCTCCTAAGGACATCTTTTTTAGAATTTTTCTGTTAATTTATATTTATAGTTTATTAAGTAAATTATACATATTCAATATAAATTTTATATAGTAGTTTGAAGTTCTTTACAAAATGTAAAAGAATCAATTAAAAAAAGATGTGAAAAATGAACTGCATACTTTAAATATACAAATTATTCATTTATAATTAGTTTATATAACAATAATTTAATATAATTTTTATTATAATTATTACAATTCATTTAATTTTAACATTATTTGGTTTTGAAATAGTGAAACGTAATATAAAAGTCTAAATATGCCTAAAATAATAGGGGGTATGTAATTTTATGGCACAATCAATTTTTACAAACGAAATACTACAATCATTCTATAATCTACTACCATATTTACCGTTTTTTTTTGATGATGATGTATCCTTTGCAATTGTAGACAAAGATGAATATTTAAAAGTACAAAACAGTGATAGTTTAAAATTTAAAATAAAGAAAGGAGATAAAGTACCAGAAGGAGGCGCTATAGCAGAAGCGTTAGAAACAGGAAATGTAGTTATTAGAGATGTACCTAAAGAAGTGTATGGCATACCATTTAAATCTTATGCAGTGCCTATAAAAGATCATGAAGGACGTGTACAAGGGGCTGTTGTAGTAGGAAAAAGTATAACTACAAGGACGGAAGTAGTGGCTCTTGCACGAAGCGTACATACTTCTCTTGAAGAAATATCTGCATCAATTCAGGAACTTTCTTCTGGGGTAGGTGATGTAGTAGAAATGAACTCGGAAGTTTTATCTAGTGTTCAAGAGGCAAGTGAAAATACAAAACACACTAATGAAATATTGAATTTTGTCCATGGTATTTCATCTCAAACAAATTTACTAGGACTAAATGCTGCAATTGAAGCTTCACGTGCTGGAGAATCTGGAAGAGGATTTAATATTGTTGCTAAAGAAATTAGGAAATTATCCACATCAACTAGTGAATCTATAAAAAGCATTAATTCTGTATTGAAAAATATTGAAGATTCCATCAGAATTATTGATAATGCAATAACTGAATCCACTACTATTTTTAAAGATCAGGCAGATAACTTAGAGAAAATAACATATTCCATTAAAGAATTAAATTCAAAAGCACAGACTTTAGAATCCCTTTCAAAAAAGTTATAAAGTTTATAACATATAATTTAAATATTATTTATAAAATGTTAAAAAAGTAAATAACTATTTCATATATATGACATGATATTGTCACAATAGTTGTGTAAAATAACCATACTAACATAGAACTCATCAAAATTTAAAAAATAATATAGATCTCCCTTATGAAAAATAAGTACCGGCAACTGGCTGGTGCTTATTTTATTGTTTTGAAGAATTGCTTTAAACTGTGAATTTTTTAGATAATAAAGGATAGTTTTCTGCAGAAATTTACGAATTTTGATAGAAAGTTAATAAAAAATATTCGTACTATTTATTGACTGTATCATTCAATTTTGATACCATGTTGTAGGAGGGATGCTACTTGAAGGAAAAATATGATGTCGTAATAATTGGAGCAGGTCCGGCAGGAATATTTGCTGCATTAGAGACTACTAGGCTTAACAAAGATTTAAGTGTATTAATAATTGATAAAGGTAGGAATATAGAAAGCAGAAAATGCCCCGCAAGAATAAATGGAAAGTGTATAAATTGTAGTCCATGTGGTATCACTTCTGGCTGGTCAGGTGCGGGAGCTTTTTCAGATGGAAAACTTTCTTTAAGTCCAGAAGTTGGAGGCAGAATATTAGAATATTTTTCAGAAGATGAATGTGAGAAATTAATAAAATATTGCGATGATATGTATTTAAGTTTTGGTGCCAATAAAACTATATACGGATTGAACAATGAAAAGGTAGATAAAATAAAATATGAAGCAAGTAAATATAATATTCGTCTTGTAGAATGTCCCGTTAGGCATTTGGGAACAGAACTGGCCTATGAAGTGTTAAAAAAGATGTATTATCATCTTTTAAATGATACCAATACAGAGTTTATTGAACTTACGGAAGTAGAAGATATATCAGTTGAAAATGATGTAGCAACTGGAGTTTTAGTTAAAAATAAATATGGTGAAAAAAAGATTTCAGCAAAATATGTTATAGTTGCTCCAGGCAGAGGTGGGGCAGAATGGTTTTCAATTCAAGCTAAAAAATTAAATTTGAGAACTACAAATAATGCTGTAGATATAGGAGTAAGAGTAGAAGTACCTAATTCTATAATGGATCATTTAACTAAGGATTTATATGAGGCAAAGCTTGTTTACTATTCAGATACTTTTGACAATAAAGTTAGGACTTTCTGTATGAATCCAGGTGGTGTTGTATCGGAAGAGCATTATGATGGTACTATAGCAGTTGTAAATGGCCACAGTTATTCAGAAAAGGAGCTTAGGACGGAAAATACAAATTTTGCCATGCTGGTTTCTACTTCTTTTACAGAACCATTTAATCAGCCTATAACTTATGGTAAATATATTGCAAAACTGGGAAATATGCTTACTGGAGATGGCATAATGGTTCAAAGGCTGGGGGATTTATTAAATGGCAGAAGAACTGATTATTCCAGACTTAAAAAATCTACTACCATACCAACTCTCAAATCAGCAGTACCAGGAGATTTGAGTTTTGTCTTGCCCCAGCGTTGTTTAACATCTATCGTTGAAGCATTAAGGGCTTTTAATAATATTGCACCAGGACTTTATAGTAAAAATACGTTACTTTATGGTGTAGAAGTTAAATTCTATTCCAGTAAGTTTGAAACTAATAATAGATTTGAAACATCTATAAAAAATTTATATGCTATAGGAGATGGTGCTGGTATTACAAGAGGACTTATGCAGGCTTCCGTAACAGGGGTAGTAGTCGCAAGAGACATAATCAGTAAGTAATTTGGATAAAAATTTTAAATATTATTTTGCAGTTGAAATTATATTAATTATAAGTTTCAGGCTATAAAAAAGGGGAGGAAATTCTCATGTCAGCATTTATTGTTTTAGGGTCCCAGTGGGGTGACGAAGGAAAAGGTAAGATGACAGATTATCTTGCAAAAGATGTAGATGTAGTTGTTAGATTTCAAGGTGGTAATAATGCAGGCCACACAGTTAAAGTAGGAGATAAGGAATATAAACTTCACATTATACCATCGGGAATACTTTATAGAGATAAGGTTAATGTTATAGGAAATGGGGTAGTACTTGATCCGGAAGCATTATTTCAGGAAATGGATTATTTAGAAAAAATAGGAGTGCATATTTCGCCAGAGAACTTAATGGTAAGTGACAGGGCGCAGCTTATAATGCCTTATCATAAGGTATTAGACGGAATAAAAGAAAGATCTAGGGGCAAAAAAGATATAGGAACCACTGGAAAGGGAATCGGACCTTGTTATACAGACAAAATGGAGAGAAGTGGTATAAGGGTTTGTGATTTTATAGATGAGAGTATATTTAAGGAGATTCTAAAAGAGAATTTAAAAATTAAAAATGATATAA
The DNA here is from genome assembly GCF_045310515.1 of Candidatus Clostridium eludens. Taxonomy (NCBI): domain Bacteria; kingdom Bacillati; phylum Bacillota; class Clostridia; order Eubacteriales; family Clostridiaceae; genus Clostridium; species Candidatus Clostridium eludens. Next base: position 99,076 of record NZ_JBJHZX010000006.1, read on the forward strand.
TAACAAAAGTTTATGGAGAGAAAGCTTTAGATTTTGACTCAATATATGAAAAGTACACGGAATATGGAAGAAAGCTGGCTCCTTATGTTAAGGACATATCTGTAGAGGTTTATAATAGTATAATTAATAATAAAAAAGTGTTATTTGAGGGTGCACAGGGTACATTATTAGATATAGACTATGGAACTTATCCATATGTTACTTCTTCAAGTACTATTGCAGGAGGAGTGTGTATAGGAGCAGGAATAGGCCCAACGTTGATAACGGGTGCTATAGGGGTTGCAAAGGCGTATACTACAAGAGTGGGTAAGGGACCTTTCCCTACAGAACTTTTTGATGATACAGGGGATTGGATTAGAAAAAATGGACGTGAATATGGAGTTACTACAGGAAGAGCTAGAAGATGTGGATGGTTAGATTTAGTAATACTTAAAACCAGTAGTAGAGTTTCAGGACTTACAAATTTCGCTATTACTAAAATAGATACTTTAGGTGGACTTGAGAAAGTAAAGGTGTGTACAGGATATAAATTTAATGGGAAAATTATAGATTATGTACCTGCAAGTTTACAGGATTTGGCCAAATGTGAACCTATATATGAAGAATTTGATGGCTGGGATGAAAGTATTCAAGATGCTAAAACATATGATGATTTGCCTGAAAATGCTAAAAAATATTTAGATAAAATAGCAGAGTTTACTAATACAAAAATATCTATAGTTTCTGTAGGGCCAGGAAGAGATCAAACAATAAATTTAAATAATATGTAATTTGTCATAATGATTAACAATTGAAATTTGAAATTTCACTTTTAAATAAATCTCTAAGATTAATTAGAATTTGTTTAAAGGTGAAATTTTTATTCTATAAAAAAGATAATAAAGATAATTAGGAGGGAAGGTACAGTGGAAAGGTCAACTTTTAAAAAAGAATATGAAGTTCAATATTATGAAATAGATTTTAAGGGGAGATTACTTATAACAAGCCTTATGAATTATTTTGGAGATATAGCTACAAAGCATTCGGAGGTTATAGGAGGAGGACTAAATTATTTAAAAGAAAAAGAAATAGCCTGGGTTCTTTATAAGTGGAATATACATATAAATAAATACCCCTATTATGGTGAAAAGATTATTATAAAAACTAAAGCTTGTTCTTTTAAAAAATTTTATGCTTATAGAACCTTTGAAGTTTTTAATAAAAATGGTGATATTATAGCTTATGCAGATTCAGTATGGATTTTAATAGATATTAATAAGCGTAAAATACTTAGAATAACTGAAGATATGTATAAGATATATGGTGTAAGTGAAAAAAATAAAAAATGGTTATCTGTTAAAAAAATAAGACTTCCAGAAAAATTTTCAATACAGAAAAGTTTTCAAGTAAGATATAGTGATATAGATACTAATAAACATGCTAACAATGTTAAATATGTAGATTGGATTATAGAAACTATACCTTTGGATATAGTACTTCACTATTCTATAAAAAGTTTAAATATAACATATGAAAAAGAAGCTCTGTATGGTGAAAGTATAACAATATATACTGAATTAAAAAAGCAAGGTGAAGGGTATATATCTGTTCATAAAATTGTGGATAAGGAAGGTAAAAAGTTATCCCTAATAGAAGCTATTTTAGAAAATAAATAAAAAAGGCTGATGAATTATATTTCAGCAGCACTTTTTCCTGCCATAAATCCAGAACTCCAGGCCCATTGTAAATTGAAACCACCACAGTCACCATATATATCTAATATTTCTCCGGCAAAATATAAATTCTTTATTTTTTTAGATTCCAGAGTTTTGGGATTTACCTCGTAGGTATCAATACCTCCAGAGGTAACTTGTGAATTTTTGAAAGAATTAGTATCCCACACTGTAAATCTCCAGGATTTAAGCAAATTATATATGTTATTTTTTTCCTTCCAATCTAACTCATAACAAGGTTTATGTATATTTTCTACCATAGCTTCATTTAAAAGTATGGGTATTATTTTCTTATTTACAATTCCTATCAAGGAATTATAGACACTTCTATAATTAAAAATTCCCCAGTGGTTTTCTAAAAGTTCTATTAGTTCTTCTTCCTTAAAGTCTGGAAGCATATCAATTTTTAATTCAACAGATTTTTTATTAAATAAATTATAGGATGCTATACCGCTGATGTTTAGTATAGGGGGACCTGATATTCCGTAATCGGTAAATAATAGTTCACCCTGTTCTTGTTTTATTATTTCATCATCTGCCAGTATAGTCACACTGCCATTAAATTTTACTCCGGAAAGGGCCTTTAAACGATTATATTTTAGCTTTAACTGTACAAGGGCAGGAAGAGGGGATATTATGTTATGACCCAGTTTTTTGCATATGCTAAAACCTGAACCGTCAGAGCCAGTGTTAGGTGCCGATTGGCCGCCAGTACATAGTATAAGTTTTTTACATTCGTATGTCCCATCCTGGCAAGATATTTTAAAGTATTTTTTAGTGTATATAATATCTTTAACTTTAGAATTGAAATAAACAGGAATATGTCTATCTTCAAGAGCCATCTTTAGTATGTCTAATACAGAAGATGCCTGAAGTGAGAGAGGATACATTTTACCGTTTTCCAAAGTTGTAAGAGGTAATCCCAGAGAATGGAAGAATGTAATTGTATGATCTACTGTAAAGTTATTCAAAACATTTTTACAAAATTGAGGATTTTTACTGTGATAGTTGCAAGAATTTATATTTTTATTAGTTATATTACATCTACCATTTCCAGTTGACAATAATTTTTGTCCGATTCTGTTATTTGATTCTAAAATTGCTATATCTTTTCCCCTATCTTTTACAGTAATTGAGGCCATTATACCAGAAGCACCAGCACCAACTACTATTATTTCATGAAACAAAAGTATACCTCCTTAAGTTAAAATAAATTTATTACATAAATATATTTTAACTTACTTACATTTTTTTTAGTATAGTTTATAATTAAAATATATAATATATTTATTTTAGATTTGTACATAATATAATTAAAGATATAACTAGATATGTGGAAGGAGTGATAGCTTATGAAGTCCCCTGAATTTTTAAATTACAAAAATTGGGTGGTGGCTGGCAGTGTGTCTGATGATAAAAAATATGCTTATAGAATATTGAATTCTCTAAAACACAAAGGATTTAATGCAGTAGGGATGAATCCTAAAAGTTTGGATGGAGGTGTATATAAGTCTTTAGGTGAAGTACCCTTTAATGTAGATGTATTAGATTTATGTATAAATCCTAGGGTGGGAATTGATGTGGTCAAGGAAGCCAGTAACTTAGGAGTAGATAAAATATTAATACAGCCAGGTGCAGAAAGTGATGAAATATTAAGTTTTTGTAATGATAATGGAATAAATTTTGTAGAAGGATGCGCACTTATTGAACTATCAAAGCTATAGGGTATAAGCTAGGATGTGAATTTTCAGTTGATAATGAGTAAAAGGTTTATATGAGTTTTAGATCTAAGAATTAGACTGAAGTGTTGATATATAAGGATTTTAGTAGAAATATAGAAAAACATACTTAAGAATATAAAAAAAAGTGTTGACACTTTGGCAAATATTTTGTATTATAGAGTATGTCAGGCCGCTGGATAGGTCTGATGTGTAAGTTAAGGCCCCTTGGTCAAGCGGTCAAGACACCACCCTTTCACGGTGGTAACAGGAGTTCGATTCTCCTAGGGGTCACCATTTTATGTGGGCGCATAGCTCAGCTGGGAGAGCATCTGCCTTACAAGCAGAGGGTCACAGGTTCGAGCCCTGTTGTGCCCACCACATACGGCTCAGTAGCTCAGATGGTTAGAGTGCCGGCCTGTCACGCCGGAGGTCGAGGGTTCGATCCCCTTCTGAGTCGCCATGCCTAATAATATTTATTAGGTTATAAGTAGTTTTTAGCTTAAATGTGAGAAGTCTACTCTGCGGTGAGAGAGTTACTCAATTTAAGTTAAAATGTTAAGTTTATTTTGAGGCCCCTTGGTCAAGCGGTCAAGACACCACCCTTTCACGGTGGTAACAGGAGTTCGATTCTCCTAGGGGTCACCATATTATATGGGCGCATAGCTCAGCTGGGAGAGCATCTGCCTTACAAGCAGAGGGTCACAGGTTCGAGCCCTGTTGTGCCCACCATATATGGCTCAGTAGCTCAGATGGTTAGAGTGCCGGCCTGTCACGCCGGAGGTCGAGGGTTCGATCCCCTTCTGAGTCGCCATTTTCGCTGGCATAGCTCAGCTGGTAGAGCAACTGACTTGTAATCAGTAGGTCGTGGGTTCGAAGCCTACTGTCAGCACCAAAAATTAAACCCGGTAGATATACTTATGCATCTACCGGGTTTAATTTTTGGTGAATTTTTGTTCTATTTTAAACTTTTACTTTTTATGTTTTTACCTATTCTTATATCTTCTCCAAAAAATTTGCATAGTGTAAATTCACCTAATAGTCTAGAAGAAATCCTTTCGGAATAAGACTTTAAAAGTTCCTCTAAGTCACAATTGGTAGATATAAGCATTTTATTTTGCTTCAATAATTTTCTGTTTATAAGGTTAAATAACTCGGTTTTGGAGAAGTCTGTTATTTGTTCTGAGCCTAAATCATCTATTATTAGCAAATCACAATTTATGATAAGATCTTCTAATTCATTGTTTTCTTTAAATCGTATATCTTTTAAGTCCTGAATCAAAGTTTCAGAGGTTCTATAAACTACTAAAAATCCCCTATCTAATAATTCTTTTGCTATGCAATTGGATAGAAAAGTTTTTCCTGTTCCAGGATTACCATAAAATAATAAGTTCTCTGGAGAAGAAGAAAAATTTTCTATATATTTCCACGATGTAGAGGCTATTTTTTCTATATTCTTTCTAGGGCTGGTAGGTTCACCTTCATTTTTTAAAGGTGAATATAGTCGGAAATTAAAATTGTCAAAATTATTTTTACTGAGTATATTAATTAAATCCGAATTATTATAATATAATTTAATTAATTTTTGTTTATAGCATGTGCATTTTTTATTACCTATAAATCCAGTATCTTTACATTTATTACATTTATAAACCATGTCTAAATAATTTACGGGATAATTATTAGCTGACATAAGTTTAGATTTTTTTATCTTTAAATTTGTAATTTTTTCTTTAAGTTCTTTTAAATATTTATTTTTATATTTTACATCATTTAATATATTTATTGATAATTTCAAACAAAGTCTGCCTATTTCATTTTGAATATCTAATACTTCAGGAACAGTTTTTTTGATTTCTTCTTTTCTTAAGTTCAAAACTTTTTCATTTTCTTGTCTTATTTTTTCATAAATTTTTGTTATATTTGAATGATAACTTTTAATCATTTCTATCCCATCCTAGTAATTTTTTTTCTAAATCTTTAAAATCGTAGTCTCTTTGTTTAAAGTTATTGAAGGAACCTTGGGTAGATTTGTTTTTTGAACTTTTATAGTTGGTAGTAGAGTTAGTTTTTTTCATATCTCTTTTCCTAATGTCTTCAAGAGTTTTAATGCTATCTTTATACCAGCTTGCAAGTATACCGTCAATATATTTAAAATCTGCCTTATTTATTCTTTGAAAGCATATATCACAAGCTTTATATATAATATCAGTAGAAAAATTATAGATTTCTATCCACTTTGAAAGTAATTCTTCTTGGGGCTTCATTATTTCTCCATCTTTTATGCCGAGGTAATTTAAGATTTTTCTTATTTTAATCCATTTATCTTCATGTCTTTTTATGAAGGCCTGGGCATCATTTATATCTTTTATTTTTGCATCAAACCAGGACAGAGCGGTTTTTTCTATGTATCTTATATTAGTTTTACCTTTTAAAGTACAATATTGAACTAATAGAAGTATAATTTCTGGAGAAAAGTTTAAATCATTTAGCCAGCTTATGTACATTGTCATTTCCTCTGGTGATAGCGGTCTTCCTACAGATTTTTCTATATCTTCTAACATATCTTTGACAGAATGCTTATTTAGTTCTTCTAATAAATTTATATTATTCTCTTTTTCAGTCTCTGAATTGGAATTAGATAAGTCTAAAAATTCTATATTGTAATTTCCCATGTTGTCAATTGGAACTATCTTTAGTACATTTTCGTCATTCCAATAGTTCCATGCGTTTAACACATCTGTTTCTAAAAGATGCAGGGTATTTGCCATGATCTGAGAATTAACTCCTAACTCTCCTGACTTACAATACTTTAGTCCAAGAAGATATACCTTTACAAATTCTCCACGTGCTTTAGGCATAAATTTATCTATAAAAATATTGTTTACAGGAGTATAGTTGCTTTCTTTAGTTTTAAACATAAAAGTGCTCATATTATAATTACCTGCCTTTATAAAATACATTTTCAAAAGGTTTATTACTAAATCATTATATCAAACAAAATACAAAAAGTATAATAACCGGATGGTTTTATAAATATGATTGATTATTGGAAAATTTTAAGAGGCTGGACAGTTAAAAGTTTTTAATATATACTTTGATTATCAAAATATTTGATAATCAAAAATTTTTTAAAGGAGAGAGTTAAATGAAATTACCTTCATTGATCATAGGAGATTTAAAGGCTAATATACCTATTATTCAAGGTGGGATGGGTGTAGGAGTTTCCGGATATAATTTGACACAGGCAGTAGCAAATGAAGGTGGCATTGGTGTAATCTCTACAGTTCAAATAGGTTATAGGGAACCAGATTTTGAAACTAATACTAAACAAGCAAATATTAGAGCTCTGAGAAAGGAAATAAGAAAAGCTAGAGAGCTAAGTCCAAAAGGCATAATCGGAGTAAACATTATGGTGGCCATAAGTGATTATGATGAAATGGTAAAAACTTCTGTAGAAGAAAAAGCAGATATAATAATATCAGGAGCAGGCCTTCCACTTAATCTGCCTAAATTAGTTGTGGGAAGTCATATAAAGATAGCTCCTATAGTTTCTTCGGGGAAAGCAGCATCTATTATAATTAGAAATTGGCTTAAAAAATATTCCAGAATGCCAGATGCAGTTGTTGTGGAAGGTCCTGAGGCAGGTGGACATCTTGGATTTCATTTAAAACAACTTGAAGAGGATAAAGAATCGCTAGAAGATATAGTAAAGGAAGTTATTGGTGTTGTAAGAACTTTTGAAAACGGGAAGGATATCCCGGTTATAGCTGCTGGCGGTATATATACAGGACATGACATTGCAAAATTTTTGAAACTAGGAGCAAGTGGGGTTCAAATGGGAACTCGTTTTGTGGCTACTGAAGAATGTGATGCACATATAAATTTTAAAAATGCCTACATAAATGTCAAAAAGGAAGATATAAGAATAATAAAAAGTCCTGTGGGGCTTCCAGGAAGGGCTATAAGAAATAAATTTATACGTCAAGCTGAAAATAGTATGATTACTCCTGATAAATGTTATAGTTGCTTAAAAAAATGTAATCCGGCAAAAACCCCGTATTGTATATCTAAAGCTTTAATTAATTCTGTTAAAGGTAATGTAGAAGAAGGACTCATATTTATAGGTAGTAATGGATATAGGGTAAATAAAATTGTAAAAGTAAAAGAACTTATAAAAGAACTTATAAAAGAAGCAGAAAGTTATTAAAATAGATTATTTAAAGTGGTGATTTAGTGAGCAAAGGTATAAATATTATAAATGAATTATTAGTGGATATTTTTAATGATATTCTGGAAATAGAACAAAAATCTCTTCAATATGTAGCATTTAAGGATTTATCTATTACGGAAATACATACTATAGAAGCTATAGGCATGTATAAACCTAGGAAGATGACGGAAGTCGCCTGTCAACTAGATATAACTCTTGGTACTTTAACTACAGCTATAAATCACCTGGAAAAAAAGGAGTATGCGCTGCGTAGACGCAGTGAGGAGGATAGGAGAATTGTATATGTACAGTTAACTAAAAAGGGTAAGCTTGCATTTAGAGTACATCATAAATTTCATTCTGACATGGTTAAGAGGACTATAGAAGGGTTCACAGAAGATGATGAAAAAATTTTGATCAAATCATTAGAAAAACTTAATAATTTCTTTAAATCAAATTATAACCTTAAAATTAAGTCAAAGGAGAAAAATAATGAATAAAGTAAAAATTGCAGGTGTAGGAAGTTATGTTCCACCTAAAATTTTAGATAATAATGATCTATCTTTAATAGTAAATACCAGTGATGAATGGATAAGAGATAGAACTGGAATAAAACAAAGAAGAATATCCCAAGGAGAGAATACCTCAGATATGGCAACAAAAGCAGCGCTAAATGCAATAAATAGTGCAAATATAAGAGTTGAAGACATCGACCTTATAGTGCTCGCAACAGCTACACCGGATAATTTTATACCTTCTACAGCCTGTATAGTACAGAAGAACATTAAAGCTGTCAATGCTACCTGTTTTGATGTATCTGCGGCCTGTTCAGGTTTCATATATGGATTGGATATTGCAGCGCAGTTTATACGCTCGGGAAGATTTAAAGTGGTGCTTGTAATTGGAGCTGAAACCCTTTCTAAAATACTTGACTGGCAGGATAGGAGTACTTGTATTTTATTTGGAGATGGAGCTGCTGCTGCTATTTTGCAAAGAGGTGATGAGGAGAGTATACTTTCTATATATACAGGTTCAGACGGATTTAAAGGAGATGCTCTCACATGCCCTGCAATACCGGTAAATAACCCTTATGTAGATGTTGTACCAGATTTTCATAAAAGTGTAGTGAAAATGGATGGAAAGGGGATATTTAAATTTGCAGTAAAGATTTTGGTGAAAACTGTAAAAATTTTACTTAAACAGGGGAATTGTACTTTAGAAGAAGTTAAGTACATAATTCCTCATCAGGCAAATTATAGAATAATAGAATGTGCTGCAAAATTATTAAAAATAGATGTAAATAAGTTTTACATTAATTTAGACTTATATGGAAATACGTCTGCAGCTAGTGTAGGAATAGCCTTGGATGAAGTATATAAAAAGGAGCTGGTACAAAAAGGAGATAAAGTTCTTATTATAGGTTTTGGAGGAGGGCTAACTTATGGTGGATTAATGATTGAGGTAATCTGAGGTAATCTAATGACGCATAAGATTCTGGAGGATAAAAATGGTTTTTGAAAAAGTAAGAAAAATTATAGCAGAACAGCTTGGTTTAGATGAAAAGGATATAAGCCTAAGTGCTTCTTTTGAAGATTTAGAAGTAGATTCCCTGGAGTTATTTCAAATAATAATTGAAATAGAAGAAGAGTTTGAAGTTCAAATAGAAGATGCTGAATCAATAAAAACTGTTGAAGATGCGGTAAAAGTTGTGCAGGAAAAATTTGAAAATTAATATAAAAATAGGAGGTCAGGTTTATGATTAATTCTGTGTTTTCCAATATGCTAGGAATAAAATATCCAATTATTCAGGGGGGAATGGCCCGGATTGCAGATAGTTCTTTAGCAGCTGCGGTGTCTAATGCAGGAGGTGTTGGAATAATTACAGGGAACGCACCTCTTCAGTGGGTAAAAAATGAAATACGTAAGACTAAAGAACTCACAGATAAGCCCTTTGGTGTGAACATAATGTTATTGTCAGAAACTGCTGAAGCAGTAGCTAAAATGGTATGTGAAGAGAATGTAAAGGTTGTTACTACAGGCGCGGGAAATCCTGGGAAATATATAGATGTGTGGAAAAAACATAACATAAAAGTTATACCTGTAGTGGCATCGGTAGCATTAGCCAAAAGAATGGAAAGAGCGGGAGTAGATGCTGTTATAGCGGAAGGTTGTGAATCCGGAGGCCATGTAGGTGAACTTACAACTATGGCGTTAGTTCCTCAGGTAGTGGATGCAGTAAATATTCCTGTAATTGCAGCTGGTGGTATAGGAGATGGAAGAGGTGCAGCGGCAGCTTTTATGCTTGGAGCAGATGGAATACAGCTGGGAACCAGATTTTTAGTTGCAAAGGAATGTACAGTGCCCCAGGCTTATAAGAACAGAGTATTACAAGCAAAAGACATAGATACTCAGGTTACAGGGAGACCTACAGGGCATCCTGTCCGTGTTTTAAGAAATAAACTTACTAGAAAGTTTCAATTACTTGAAAAGCAAGGAGCACCTCTTGCAGAATATGAGGAGTTAGGAAAAGGGGCTCTTGCAAAAGCTGTAGTGGAGGGAGATGTAGAAAATGGATCCGTTATGGCAGGACAGATAGCAGGACTTGTACGTAAAGAACAAAGCTGCAGTGAAATAATAGAAGAAATATTTAAAGAATTTCAGCTTAGTATTGAAAAAGCAAGGAGTATGTTTGAAAAATAGTATTTGGAGGTAAACATGGGTAAAATAGCTTTTTTATTTTCGGGACAGGGAGCACAGTATCTAGGTATGGGAAAAGATCTTTTTGAAAACATAGATGTGTGTAAAAAGGTATTTGAAGACGCAGATGGCATACTAGGTTTCCCTATAAGTAATATGTGTTTTGAAGGTCCTGAGGAAGATCTAAATAGGACTGAAAATACACAGCCCGCAATTCTAACTACCAGTATAGCTGCGCTGAAAGCTTTGGAAAGTTTTCATATTAAGGCGGATATTACTGCAGGGTTAAGTTTGGGAGAATACTCAGCACTTGTATGTAGTGGCGTTATGGGTTTTAAAGAAGCTGTGGCTTTGGTGAAAAAAAGAGGCAAGTATATGCAGGAAGCAGTTCCGGAAGGTATTGGCACTATGGCTGCTATTATGGGATTAAATTATACATATATGGAAAAAATATGTAGTGATTGTAAATCTTTTGGAATAGTTGAGCTTTCAAATGTTAATTGTCCAGGTCAATTGGTAATTGGAGGACATATAGAAGCAGTAAAAGCTGCTTGTGCCATGGCTAAGGATAAAGGAGCACGTAAAATAGTAGAACTTTCTGTCAGTGGACCATTTCATACATCTATGTTAAAATCTGCAGCAGAGAAATTAGAAGAAGAATTAAGCAGAATATCTATAAATGAATTTTCCATTCCTGTTGTGACAAATGTTACAGGAGAAATAATAGAAAAAGTTCAGGACATAAAACCTTATTTAAGAAAACAGGTTATGAGTACGGTACTTTTTGAAAAAAGTATAAATACTATGATTGAATCTGGAGTGGACGTTTTTATAGAAATAGGTCCAGGTAGGGTATTAAGCGGATTTGTAAAAAAGATAAATAGAAAGGCGCTTACACTAAATGTTCAGGACATTAAATCATTAAACACTACTGTGGAAAAATTAAAAAATAGATAGGAGATATGCAATGGATAATTTAAATAAAAAAGTAGCTTTAATTACAGGAGGTGCCAAGGGCATTGGAAAGGCTATTACACTTAAATTAGCGGAAGAAGGATTTAATGTAGTGATTAATTACAGGAGCAGCTCAAATCTTATAGAAGGATTAATAGAGGAAATTGAGAAAAGAGGAAGTAAGGCTATTGCTCTTCAGGGAGATGTAAGTATATTTGAGGAGGCAAAAAATATTATAAAAGAGGCAGTTAATGCGTTAGGAAGAATAGATGTATTGGTAAATAATGCGGGAATAACTAGGGATGGATTGATACTTAGAATGAAAGAAGAGGATTTTGACCAGGTTATAAAGGTAAACTTAAAAGGAGCCTTTAATTGCATAAGACATGTGAGCCCTATAATGGTAAGACAGAGGAGCGGAAAAATAATAAATATATCTTCAGTGGTAGGTATAACAGGTAATGCAGGACAGGTAAATTACTCTGCAGCAAAAGCAGGAATAATAGGAATTACTAAATCTACAGCTAGGGAATTAGCTTCAAGGGGAATAAATGTAAATGCAGTAGCACCGGGCTTTATAAAGACGGATATGACAGAAGGATTACCAGAAAAAGTAAAAGAAAACACGTTAAATAGCATACCACTAAAAAGATTTGGAACGGCTGATGATGTGGCAAATGTAGTAGCTTTTCTAGCCTCTCCTAGTGCAGATTATTTGACAGGACAAATAATAAATATAGATGGTGGAATGGTAATGTAAATTTTTAAAGGTTAGGTGAAAATGTATGAAAAAAAGAGTTGTAATTACGGGACTCGGAGCAGTTACGCCGGTAGGGAATGATGTAAATAGTTTTTGGAATAACATAAAAAATGGTGTTTGTGGAATAGATTTTATTAAATCCTTTGATACAGAAAATTTTAAATCAAAATTAGCAGCAGAGGTAAAGGATTTTGATGCTGCAGAAATACTTGACAAGAGAGAAGCTAGAAGGCTTGATAGATTTTCACAATTTGCTATGGTATCTACTGTGGAAGCATTAAAGGATTCAGGGCTTGATCTTGACAACATAGATAAAAACAGATTTGGAGTTTTAGTAGGGTCTGGTATTGGAGGAATAGGGACTATAGAAAAAGAACATAGTACCCTCGTGGAAAAAGGACCTGGTAGAGTCCGTCCCATGTTTATACCTATGATTATAGGAAATATGGCAGCGGGAAATATAGCTATAAAATTTGGTGCAAAAGGAGTATGTACTACAGTTGTTACAGCCTGTGCTACAGGTACAAATGCAATTGGTGAAGCTTATAAAATGATTGAAGCTGATAGAGCTGATATAATGATTGCAGGAGGTACAGAAGCATCTATAACGCCGCTTTCTATAGCAGGTTTTATATCTCTTACGGCACTTAGTAGAAGTGATGATCCTAAAAGGGCTTCCATTCCTTTTGATAAGGAAAGGGGAGGATTTATTATGGGCGAAGGTTCAGGAATTGTCATACTTGAGTCCTTAGAGCATGCTCAAAAAAGAAATGCAGATATATATGCTGAGGTAGTGGGTTATGGTTCAACTTGTGATGCATATCATATAACAGCAGTGGATCCAGAAGGCGAAGGACCTGCAAGGGCCATGGAAATTGCAATAGAAGAGGCGGGCATAGATAAAAGTGAAGTTTCTTATATAAATGCTCACGGCACAGGTACTCCAACTAATGATAAATCTGAAACTAAAGCTATAAAAAGAGCATTTGGCGATGCAGCAAGACACATACCTATAAGTTCAACTAAGTCCATGACAGGACATCTTTTAGGGGCTGCAGGGGCAATAGAAGCTATAATATGTGTTAAATCCCTTCAAGATAATTATGTTCCACCTACTATAGGTTACAGGGAGGCAGATGAGGAATGTGATCTGGATTATGTTCCAAATGAAGGAAGAACGTCGGAAGTTAAATATGCTATGTCTAATTCCTTTGGATTTGGAGGTCATAATGCAGTAATTTTATTAAAAAAGTGGAGTGAGTAATATGGATTTTAAATCAATTGAAAATATTATAAAAATAATGGATAATTCAAAACTGGGATACTTGGAAGTGAACTGGCAGGGTGTATCCATAATAATGAAAAAGCAAGGGGAAGAGGGTAATGTAAAAAATATAAATATTCTTGGAGAAAGTAAAGAAAAGTTAAATATTATTTCAGAAAAACATGAAGATAAAATAGTAAAAACCAATGAGGACAATGTAGATGAATTAGAAATTATAAAAAGTGAAGTAGATTGTGAGGGTAAAAAGAATGATTCTATAAAAGAAATATTATCACCTATAGTAGGTACTTTCTATAGTTCACCTAATCCTGATAAACCTGCTTTTATAAGTGTAGGTTCTAAAGTTAAAAAAGGAGATGTTCTTTGTATAATAGAAGCCATGAAGCTTATGAATGAAATTCAAAGTGAAGTAGATGGAGAAATAACAGAAATTTTAGTTGAAAATGAACAAATGGTAGAGTATGGAGAACCTATTTTCAAAATAAAAACTAACTAAAAATATTTTTTATTCTATAAAGCAGCTTAAAATTTTAGGCTTACTAATTATGCATTTGAAAAAATAGTTTGAAGGAGGAGCACATATGGAAGAACAATTCACGGTGGATTTTGGAGTGCAGGACATAAAACATATTATTCCACACAGGTATCCCTTTTTATTGATAGATAAGGTAAGCTATATGGAGCCAGGAAAAAAAGTCATAGCTTATAAAAATGTTACTTCAAATGAATATTTTTTTCAGGGACATTTTCCAGAAATGCCTGTAATGCCAGGTGTGCTTATAATAGAAGCATTAGCTCAAGCGGGAGCTGTGGCTATTTTAAGTAAAGAAGAATTTAAGGGTAAGATAGCTTTTTTTGGGGGGATAAATAAAGCAAAGTTCAGAAGAAATGTAGTACCTGGAGATACACTGAGATTAGAAATAGAAATTATAAAGATTAAAGGACCTGCAGGAATTGGAAAAGCAATAGCTTATGTAGGAGAAAAAAAGGCAGCAGAAGGAGAATTAATGTTTATGATAGGGGACAAAAATTAAATTGTCAGGAGTTGAGTTTTAAAAGTGTTTAATAAAATTTTGATTGCAAATAGAGGAGAAATAGCAGTTAGAATAATTAGAACTTGCAGAGAAATGGGTATAGAAACTGTAGCAGTCTATTCAGAAGCAGATAGAGATGCTCTTCATACACAAATGGCAGATGAAGCTATTTGCATTGGACCTGCTTCACCTAGAGAAAGTTACTTAAATATACAAAATATAATAAGTGCCACAGTTTTATCTGGGGCAGAAGCTATTCATCCTGGATTTGGTTTTCTATCTGAAAACAGTAAGTTTGCCAGAATATGCAAAGAATGTAATATCACTTTTATAGGACCTACTGCAGAGTGTATTGAAAACATGGGCAATAAATCTAATGCCAGAAATATAATGAGAAAAGCAGAAGTTTCCATCATACCAGGTTCAAAAGAGGCCATAAATTCAGGTGAAGAACTTTTAAAAGTTGCCAGAGAAATAGGATACCCTGTTATGATAAAAGCTTCTGCTGGTGGTGGGGGACGAGGCATAAGAATTGTGCATAAAGAAAGTGAACTTATAAAAAACTATGAAAATGCTAAAGCTGAAGCAAAAATAGCTTTTGGAGATGACACCATATATCTGGAAAAGTTCATAGAATCACCAAAGCACATTGAAATTCAAATATTGGGAGATAATTTTGGAAATATAGTTTATTTAGGAGAAAGAGACTGCTCCATGCAAAGGAGAAATCAAAAATTATTGGAAGAAGCTCCAGGAAAGGTTATAACAGAAGAACTTAGAATGTCTATGGGTGAAATGGCTATACGAGCAGCTAAAGCTGTAAATTACAATAATGCAGGAACTATTGAATTTCTTTTAGACAAAAGCGGTGAATATTATTTTATGGAAATGAATACTCGTATTCAAGTGGAGCACCCCATAACGGAAATGATAACTGGTATAGATATCATAAAAGAACAGATAAAGATTGCCGCAGGAGAAAAATTGAGTTTTTCTCAAGAAGATATAAAAATAAATGGACATTCCATAGAATGTAGAATAAATGCAGAAAATGTGAAAAAAGGTTTTATACCTTCTCCGGGAAGAATAGAAGAGTTATATGTGCCGGGAGGTCCTAATGTCAGGGTGGATAGTGCAGTGTATTCAGGATATAATATTCCGCCTTATTATGATTCTATGATAGCGAAGCTTATTGTATATGGTAAAGACAGAGAAGAAGCTATATGCAGGATGAGAAGAGCTTTAGGGGAATTCGTTATAGAAGGAATAAATACAAATATAGATTTTCAATTTGAATTAATAAATAGTAGTGAATTTATAAAGGGAACCTATGATACAAAATTTATAGAAAAGAATTTTAAATATTAATGAAAAAAAACTAGATATGGTCAAATGGTGCTAAAAGGGAGTTTCTTTTTACAATGTTTTACTATATAATAAATTAACTGGTGAATTTATAAAAGAGGTGATAGAGAGCTTGTTAAATAAATTCTTTAAAAAAACTAAATATATTACAGTTAGTCAACGAGCTTTAAGAGATATTCATGATGATTTTAGTAAAAGGCCCAGTATACCAAATGGCATGTGGGTAAAATGTGATAGCTGTGGCAAGGTATTATATAAGAATGATTTGGAGAAAAATGATAAGGTCTGTTATTACTGTAAATACCATTTTAGGATGAGTGCTGTAGAAAGAGTAGCCTTCATAACAGATGAAGAAAGTTTTTATGAATTTGACAAGGATATGATTGCTGCCAATCCCATAGAGTTTAAAGGATATGAAGATAAAATTAAAGGTATGCAAAATAAAACAGGTATAAAAGAAGCTGTAATAACAGGTAAAGGAACCATAGGAAAAGAAAAAGTGGTAATATGTATCATGGACAGCAATTTCATGATGGGAAGTATGGGTTCTGTGGTAGGAGAAAAAATTACCAGGGCAGTGGAAAAAGCTATAGAGTTAAGATTACCCTTAATTATATTTACAACTTCTGGAGGAGCAAGAATGCAGGAGGGGATTTTCTCATTGATGCAGATGGCGAAAGTCAGCGGGGCAATTAGTAAGCTAAATGAGGAAGGACTCCTTTATATATCAGTACTTACGGATCCTACAACTGGGGGAGTGACAGCTAGTTTTGCTATGCTTGGAGATATAATTTTAGCAGAGCCTGGTGCACTTGTGGGCTTTGCAGGGAAAAGGGTAATAGAACAGACTATAAAACAAAAACTTCCGGAGGGATTTCAAAGTGCAGAATTTTTATTACAACATGGATTTATAGATAGTATAGTTTCCAGAAAAGATTTAAAAGAAACTTTGAGAAAAATATTAGTTATTCATAATAGAAATAGCTAGATAAAAAATGTTTATAATAATTGGTATTTATTATGAATTTTTTTAAATGAAAGGAAGCTTTTGTATGGAGAAATTAGAAAAGGTTCAGAAAATTTTCAATAAAAAACTTGACGGTAAGAATGCCTGGAATAGGGTAACTCTAGCAAGGATGATTGAAAGACCTACTTCTTTAGATTATATACAGAGAATATTTGATTCTTTTATAGAGTTTCATGGAGATAGATATTTTAGGGATGATCCTTCTGTAGTAGGTGGCATTGCATTATTAGGAGGAGAGCCTGTAACTATAGTAGCCCAGCAGAAGGGTAATAATACTAATGAAAATATAAAAAGAAATTTTGGTATGCCAGAACCTGATGGATATAGAAAAAGCTTAAGACTTATGAAACAGGCTCATAAATTTAATAGACCAATTATATGTTTTGTAGATACCCCAGGAGCTTTTTGTGGTGTAGAGGCAGAAGAAAGAGGACAGGGTGAGGCTATAGCCAGAAATTTAATGGATATGTTTAGATTAAAAGTACCTATAATATCCATAGTAATTGGAGAAGGAGGAAGTGGAGGAGCACTTGCTTTTGCTGTTGCAGATTCAGTATGTATGCTGGAAAACTCCATATATTCCATTTTATCACCAGAAGGATTTGCAGGTATACTGTGGAAGGATGCCTCTAGATGTAAAGAAGCGGCAGATGTTATGAAAATTACAGCTCAGGATTTAAAAGGCTACGGTATAATAGATAAAGTGCTGAAGGAACCTGCAGGAGGAGCACAAAAAGATGTAAATAAGATGTCCAAAACTATAAAAGAAGAACTTATAGAAACATTAGATATACTTAGAAAATACTCTAAAGAGGAGTTAATTCAACGGAGGTATAATAAATTTAGATCCATGGGTAAATTCACTGAATAGAATATTTTTAATCTTTAGTGTATGAATTGTCATAAAAATTAAATATTTTCAAGATAAGTGTATGTAAAAAGTTACATATATTTAAGCAATATTTTAATAATAAAAATAACTACAAGGAATAGAATTGACTATTCATTTATGTAGTTATTTTTATTTACATAAACATTTGATATGACCACGATTGGGTTGATGGTGTAAAAGCTATTTTGGTCAGTTTGTGCTCGTATAAGTAAAGAGAAGCAGAGGATTATCCCTTATTCTTTTAGGGCAATAATTTATCTAAATTCAACATTCCAGAACCTTGACGCCATTTTGGTGTATCTAAAAAATTGCAGCATATCTTTAAAAGGGAAATTAAATCTTTAAAAATAAGCTCAGGATTATTCTCGTACATAAGAGAACATACACCACTTATATAAGCCGCAGCACAGGAAGTTCCAGTATAACAAGTATAGGGTTTTTCTAAGGTTTTAGGATATAGTTTTATCCCATTCCTTTCAGAAATATAACTTGTATTTGAATTTATGGAACATATATCTACACAGGCTGCAGCCAAGTCTGGTTTTTCAATTTTACTAATAGGGCCACAAGAAGAGTGTTTATAAGGTTTAGGAGCTTTAGAGATTGTGGTGTCTATACCTGCCACAGTTATGCAGTTATTTAAGGTGGATATGCCTCTCATACTGCCTTCTAAAGTGCCCCGGTGTCCTGTAGGAACTACAATGGTTATATTTAACTTAACCGCTTCTTCAAAAATTTTTTCAAATAGTGATAGTATAAAATAATCAAGTACCTCTAATTCAAAAGGAAGGCAAATCACTTTTATATTTTCATTTTTACTTTCTTCTAATAATAATTGGAGTGAAAATAAAATATCAGATATATAACCTTTTCCAAGAGAATTAAAAGCTTTTATAGAATAAATACTGCTGTTTTCTGCTATGCCCCTATATAGACCTTTAGATTGACCACCATTTCCACATATAATTCCACTCATGAAAGTCCCGTGACCATTATCGTCATAAGGGTATTTGCAATTACTTACTAAATCCATAAATTTTTTTATTTTATTTTTTGGACTTAAAAGATCTGGATGGGGATAAGTTCCTGAATCTACTATACCTATACATACATCTTTACCCGTGAGTTTATACCTACCCTGAAATGTTATACCATTTGAACCAAGGATACCTTTTTCACCACATAGTAATGCAAAATAGTCATTTGTTATATAACTTACTTGAGGCAACTCAATTATTCTATTTATAGAATGTGGAGTTAAGGCAGCGCATATACAGTTTATAGTTGGAATGGAATGTATTATTACATTACCTTTATATGTTTTGATTTTTCTTTCTACGGCTTCTGGTAGGGAATTATATTTTATTATTACTCTGTAATTTTTATACACCCCTTTATTTATGGATAATTTTAAGTTAGGCTCTAATTTATTTTTAATAGAAAACATATTTTTCCCCTTAAAATTAATTACAATAATATTATAATATTAATAAATAATATATGTGATATTATTGCTAATAATTAATATATGGGAAATAAAATTACAAGTAATGCTGATTTTTTATTATCCCTTCCATTTTAATATTATAATACCTACTATCATTACTGCAATACCTACTATTTTGTTTAAGGTGAAGTTGATTTTAGGGGAATCAAATAAACCAAAAAAATCAATTACAGCTGCAGCTAGAAGTTGTGCTGTTAGAATTATGGCAATAGAGTGAGTTACACCTAAGAGCTTAATTCCTTGCATTACAGTAATAATTATGATTACTCCCAGTACTCCCCCAAGAAAATATAATTTTTTACAGCGATTCAAGTTTGCTAAACTTTCATGGTTAATTAATAAAACTATTATAAGAGTTATTATAAAACCAACACCTTGTACTATTGCATTTGTTAACCACAGTCCTATTTTTTCGCTAAGTCTGGTGTTAAATACACCTTGTAAGCTCATGCTTACCCCTGCTATTATTGAATATAATATACCAAGCATAAATTTATCACCTTCCTGAAGGTTAGTTTAACCATAATTATGATATATTATTAAAATCAATTATATGAAATTTTAAATGTTAAAAACCATTCTCTGTATTTTATTTAACGCAGAAAATGGTTCTTAAGTATTTGGAAGTAAATAACAAGTTGAAGATGGCAATGTTATTTTACATAAGATAAGAAAACAGGCGCGTTGGATAATGGTGCTATCACAGGATTTCCATTGAGGCAGTACTATGTAAAATAGACTAGCATAACTGACTAGTTGTTTATTTTAAGATGTCTAACATTTAAATTTTTGCTTTGTGAAGGAATTATTATAACAATAAGCATTTTCTATTTCTTTTACAGATAATCCTAATTTTTTTCCTATACTTATAAAATCCTCAAATAGGGTAATATAATGGTCTTTGGAAGAACAGACTATAAAGTCATTTATATCAATGTATATGTTTAAAAATTGTGATGTAATATTATCTTCATTAACTTTTATGTTTACTTTAATATCTGTAAAGCCCTTTTCAAGTCCTAAAGTCAATATGAAGTATAAGCAATCTACGTAACTTTTTAAAACTAAATCCTTATTAATAGGTGCGTCATCAGTCCAAAATTTAAAACATTGAGTTTCATTAGCCAGTTCAGCTATTTTCACTTGAAGTCCAAGGGTTTTTTTTGAAAGCAAATCTTTTTTCTCAATAAAAATCTTTTTTTTCGTTCTTTCGTCTAAATTTTCTTGTAATTCAAATAATTTTACAAGATCCATAAACAGACCGCCTTTCCATATTGATATAATTGTTGTAAAAAAATTTTTTCGCTTAATAATATTTTAGCTAAATTTGATGTATATTAAAACAATATGCAACCGGTTACACCAAAAATTTATTTTAAAAATTTAAAAAAATTTTTTTTATAACGATTACTGTAAATTATAGTAGAAATATAGAGCTGTTTTTGGATGTCTTAAAATAAATAATAAGGTAAAATGTGGTTAAGCTATATAAAAGTAAAACTTCTATAATTTTTAATATAAATTATAGAAGTTTTATCAGAAATAGGTTTATAGTATTCTATTTTTTAGTAAGGGCTGTTTTTACAGTTACTCCATTTATTTTACCTAATTTTCGGGTCATGGAACTTATTTCATCTGATGTTCCGTCTACTATTATGGATATAACTGAAATATTTCTTTCTCTGTAGGGAATACCAAATCTTCCAACTATAATATTGGCAAAAGAATGAAGTATATTATTTACAATTGAAGCATTTACTAGATTTTCTATAACTATTCCCACTACAGCAATTCTTTTCTCCAAAAGCTTTTCTCTCCCCACTTAATGAGTATTTCTCACGTACTATTTTAAAATTCAGCAGAACCAGGGGTTCTAGGAAATGGGATTACATCTCTTATATTAGACATACCTGTTATATACATGAGTATTCTTTCAAAACCCAATCCAAAACCCGAATGTTTAGTTTCACCATATTTTCTAAGCTCCAGGTACCACCAATAATCCGTTTTATTAAGTCCCAACTCTTCTATTCTTTTTTCTAAGATATTAAGTCTTTCCTCTCTTTGACTTCCGCCAACTATTTCTCCTACTCCCGGTACTAGTAAGTCAGCAGCTGCAACTGTTTTGCCATCTTCATTTTCTCTCATGTAGAAAGCTTTTATAGCCTTTGGATAATCTGTAACAAATATAGGTTTTTTAAATACCTTTTCTGTTAAATACCTTTCATGTTCTGTTTGAAGATCAATACCCCATTCTACTGGATATTGGAAGGATGCATTACTTTTTTGTAAAATATCTACGGCTTCAGTATAAGTTATTCTTCCAAATTCTGAATTAGCCACGTTATTCAGTCTGTCAAATAGAGATTTGTCAATAAATGAATTAAAGAATGCCATTTCTTCAGGGGCTTTTTCTAATACATAATTTATCACATATTTTACTAGGTCTTCTGCAGTATCCATGTAGTCCTTTAGTTCGGCAAAAGCCATCTCAGGTTCTATCATCCAAAATTCAGCTGCATGTCTTGCTGTATTTGAGTCTTCTGCTCTAAATGTAGGGCCGAAAGTGTATACATTTCTAAAAGCAAGAGCCATAGTTTCAGCAGATAATTGACCACTTACAGTTAAATTTGTTTCCTTTCCGAAAAAATCTTTAGAAAAATCTACACTTTTATCTTCCTTCTTCGGTATGTTGTTTAGATCTAGTGTAGTTAGTCTAAACATTTCACCTGCACCCTCACAGTCACTGCCAGTTATTATAGGAGTATTTACGTATACAAAGTCTCTTTCCTGAAAAAATTTGTGTATTGCATAAGCTGCTATGGAACGGACCCTAAATACTGCAGAGAAGGTGTTACTCCTTGACCTTAAATGAGCTATGGTTCTTAGATATTCAAGAGTATGTCTTTTCTTTTGGAGAGGATAGTCTGAAGATGAACTTCCTTCTAAAAATACTCCGTTAGCTTTAACTTCAAAGGGTTGTTTTGACTCTGGAGTCAGAACTAAGGTACCTTCTACAGATATTGATGAACTAATAGACAATTTTATAATTTCTTTGAAATTTTCAAGTTTGTCATCTAAAACTATTTGAACATTTTTGAAAAATGATCCATCGTTTAATTCTATAAAAGCAAATGACTTGGAATTTCTTATAGTTCGTACCCAGCCTGAGATCTTAATGTCCTTATTTACAAATTTTTCAGTTTCTCTATAAAGAGATTTTACTAGTGTTTTTTCCATATTATTTCCTCCGTAGATTTATTATGTTTAGTTTAGATATCTTAAAATCAGATAATAAGTCCAATATACTTATCATACTGAATGGTTATTTATTTGATAATGCATAAGGCAGTAAAAAAGTCTTTCATCCCTAAAGGGACGAAAGACTCAATTTTTCGCGGTACCACCCAATTTGTCATAAATATGACCAACTTTTAGGATAAGCATTTTATCCTTCAATGCTAAGGTATTGAATACCTCTAAGCCTACTTCCCTAAGGGGTTTCAGTCAGAAACTTCGAGATGTTCTTCAATATAGACTTATATTGGACTCTCACCATAACCAATTCGCTTTAAGTAGTCTCTATATCTACTCTTCTCATCATTGTTTTTAGTTTATAAATTTTAATTTTAGCAGCTTATAAAGCTTTATTTTAAAATTATAATATTTATAAAATTTATTGTCAATAATCATGAAAAAATTTTGAGAATATATTTAAGTATATAGAAAATATGCCAGTATATTGTTAACTAGATGTTTTTAGATATACATTAATATCATTTATACTTTTGTTCATGCTCTAAAAGCCATTTTTTTCGCCAAAGTCCACCACCATATCCAGTTAAGTTTCCGCTTTTACCTATAACTCTATGACAAGGTATAATTATATTTATTTTGTTATGGTGATTTGCTCCTCCTATGGCTCTGAGGGCCTTTTCATTACTTATTGCATTAGCTATATCAGAGTAGGAGCATGTCTGCCCATAAGGAATTTTCATAAGTTCATTCCATACTTTTTCTCTAAAAGGAGTGCCGCAAATATGCAGTTTAATAGAGAAGTCTTTTCTAGTACCTTTAAAATATTCATCCAATTGCTGTATGCAATCTTTCATGTATGTACAAGACTCACCATTAGATATGGTTTCTGGTTTATTATCTAAAAATAGTATAGAAGTTATGCCTATATTATCACTGTCTACTTTAATAATTCCAATGGGAGAATGGTAATAGCAAGTATATAAGTTTTCCATGTTATTGCCTTCTTTCTATAATAATTTTTACTTAGCGTTTCTTACTTCAAATTCATCTATAAAAGTGTAATGGTTAAGTTTAGTAACAGAAGTTAACCTTGCATATCTCCCATTTATAGGTTTGTCCAGTGTGAGATATATGGGATATTTAGAACCATATCTATCAGAAAAAGGTACAGAGGGAATTCTAAAAAGTCCCACTGGAGTGAAGTTTATACCATCTTCCGATATGGAAACAGAAGCTCTTTCAGGAAGTTCAGTCCAAGGTATAGGATCCCTAAGGTAACTTACCATGAATTGTTGTACAGGAATTACTTTTCCTAAATCTATAGTTATATCTAAGGCATCATTATACCATCCTACAAAATTTTTATCTTTTACTGAATTTATAGAAGAATATTTCCCATCTGTAATTTTTGTGAAATTTGGGTCATTATAGTTTTGGTGGGGCATAGGAAATAAAGTATATGTACAATTTTTAGAAACTAGGTTTGGAAGTTTTTTAATAGGTTCTACATTAATTGTTACTGTATTGGATGATTGTGATAAATTGCCTGAAAAACCTAAAGATTTTACTTCATAGGTATAGTATTTTATGTTTTCTTTCAATAAAGGCATATCTATAATAGTCTTAGAAAACTCTTTAGGATTACCACCATATTTTCTTTGAACTATAATACTTGAAATTAGAATATTATTTCTATAAATTTGATATCCACATATATTATTAGTTTTTTTGGGGGCTGACCAGGTTATTTTAAATTTATTTTTTTCTACCACGGCTACAGTAAGGTTTTTAGGAGCATTCAATTTTTTATCAGGGAGTTTTCCTCTTTTTACATAGTAGGAATATGCTTCATTGAATCCGCTGGATATATTGTTTGGACTGTAATAATGGCTATATGAAAAGCAAATCATGTTATCTACACAGGGCTGTTCCAATTCAAGTTGTTTTAAAAACCTATCCAGTGGTACAGTAGAATTATTAACATAGTCGAAAGTTTCCACATTGGCCCAAAATAACATTCCAGGTTTTCTATTTACTGCTTTTCTAAGGGCAGTATACCATGAATTAACTTCATCTAGTTTTAATCTGCCACTTCCGATAGAATCCTGAGGACAAAATATATCTCCGGGTCTGAAATTAGTCTTTGAAAATAAATACTGCCAGTTTGAAGAATATTCTTTTGCCGTACCTACAGAAGAATTCATAAATGGAGATAGCAAAATTGGCAGACGTTCATGGTTTGTACTAAGGTAATTTAGGTGAATATTGAGGGCATTAGCTAGGTTGTCAAATTGATTAAGCTTGTTGAATTTAGCATTGTCCACCTCATAGGGAAAATACCAGCCATAAAAGGCATTTGGATACTTAGAATGATAATTTTTATATAATTCATCAGCTATAAGGTTAGCTCTTTCCATTTGAGAATTTAGCCAGGAAGAATTATCTCCTGATATTTGCCACCATTGAATGTTAAAATTTGTATCTATAAACACTTTAATATTTAATTTTTGGGCATTTTTTAAGCATAATTCCACAGGATCTATGTCCCCGTATAATTTTTCATAGTCTTTATTTTTACTTTTGTAGCATGTTTTAGTAATATTTCCTTCAGTTTGGGAGACACCTGTTATTACAATGTATTCCATCTTATTTTCTTTAAGATACTGTAGTTCTCTTTCCCATTTGTCTGAAGTCCAGTTTTGTGTCATATCTAACTGTATAAAGGAACCAGTCACTATAGGATAATTTTTACTAGCTCTTAAGGGACTGTTAAAATAAATTAATGTGAAAATCAAAGTTACTGAAATTAAAATTATTAATACAAATTTTTTATTTAGCATAGATTGTAAGATTTCCTTTCTCTAGTTTTTATGTGATTTAAGCTAACTTCTTTCTATTCTTACTTTGCTGCCACCCATTCCGGATTCAGCGGCAGTTACTATAAGTTTTATAGGTACTCTATTTTTTATTGATTCAAGGTGACTTATTATACCTATGGATAATTTTTTATTATGAATTTTTTCCAAGGAATCCATAACGATTTCTAGTAAATTGTCATCAAGGCTTCCAAAGCCTTCGTCTAAGAAGAATAACTCTAAAGGTGATGTACCTTTTAATTGTATTTGAGCAGATAGTGCCAGTGCCAGTGCCAGTGAGGTTACAAAAGTTTCCCCTCCGGATAAAGTAGAGGCATCTCTTTGGACACCGCCGTTTTTATAATCCCTAATGAGAAATTTACCGTTTTCGTTGACTTCTAGACCGTAATTTCCTGCCGTAATCTCTTTTAATTTTTTACTCGCCTCAATAGATACATATTTTAATTGGTTTGTGGCTACAAATTCTACAAATTTTTTCCCCTTGAATAATTTTTCTAAATCATCTAAAAGACCTAATTTATAATCTAATTCTTTTTTGGTATGTAAAAGATTTTTTAATTCTAATAACTTTTTACTTAAGTAGCTAATTTCTGTTTCCAATGCCATTTTAGCTTTTTCTAATTCCTTTGATTTTTCAAGTTTATTTTTTTTAATATTTTGTATTTCAATCCAGGATTCCTCTTCCAAGCTTCTATTGTTTATTTTTTTATTAAGATTTTCTATAGTCACATTTAGCTTAATTAGTGAATTGTCAAACTTGTCTATTTCTATTTTTAGGTTATCAATTTGTGATTTAGGCATAAAATTCATTTTAACTTCATTTATATTTTGTATACCTTCTTGTAATAACATTTCGTTTAGAGTTTGTCTGTAGTTGATACTTTGTTCTTTTAGATTGGATAATTTACTTTGGTAAGAGATCATGCTGGTATTACATTCATTGTACTGTGTTTCTATTTTATTTTTTTCATTCTCGGCTTCTATATATTCTCTCTCTATTTTTTTTATAGAATGAGATATCTCTTTTTTAAAATTTTCTAAATTCAGTACGTTCCCTACTTTATTTTTTATATTGTTTTCTTTTTCTTTTATGGATTTACTCTTTTCAAATAGTATAGTCTTCATTTGATTTAACTTTTGTTTTAAGTTCCATAATTTTTTATTCAGTGATTCTTTTTGTAATTGTTCTTTATTTAAGCTGATTCTTAGAGTTTTTATATTATTTTCTAAAGTAACTTTTTTCTCCTCTTTTTTTATGATTTCATCCCTTTTGATCTTCAGATCTTGGATATTTAGTTCAGTTTTCAATTTTAATAGCTGGTTACATGCAGTTTCAAATTCTTTATTTTTTACAATGAAATTTTCTTCTGATTTTTTAGAGTGTTCTTCATTTTGAATTAATATAGCATTTTCTTTGTTATATTCAACATCTAAAGCATTTTTTTCTTCAGTTAAAGAGCTAATTTTCTTTTCAAAAATAATTTTTTCAGAATTAAATTTTTCCATATCATTTTTTAAAGTATTGAACTCATTTTCAAGCAGATTTACTGGAGAAGATTTAAAATCTTCTCCCAATTCATTAAGATTTCTTTGGGTTTCATCTATGCTTTTTTCTTCTGCTTTTATATTGGTTTGTTCTTGTATTATTTCTTTAGTCAAATTTTTATTTTTATCGTTCTTATTAGTTAAATCCACTTGCAGC
Source organism: Candidatus Clostridium eludens (assembly GCF_045310515.1). Lineage (NCBI taxonomy): Bacteria > Bacillati > Bacillota > Clostridia > Eubacteriales > Clostridiaceae > Clostridium > Candidatus Clostridium eludens. Next base: position 126,076 of record NZ_JBJHZX010000006.1, read on the forward strand.
TGTTTTAAATTACTATAATCTATAATTTTAATATTATCTTTACAATGACTTTTTGCCCCACATACAGGGCACGACTCTCCTTCTAATAATGTTTCTCGCAAAATATGTGCTAAGTTTTCAGTCTCAATTTTCTTTACATGATTATTCATTTTAGTAATTTCTTCTTCTAGAGAAGTCTTTTCCTTTTCTTTAACATGAAGGTCTTTTATGAGGGTTTCAATGGTATTTTTACTTTTATGTAAATCCGCAGTAAGTTTATTATATTTATCCCATTTATCCTTTGTGGAAGATAATTTTTTGTGAAGGGTCAGCAATGTGTTCTGATCTCCAGGACAAGTCTCTATTAATATTTTTAATGATTCATTATAACTAAGTAATAGGCGTTCTTTTTCTTTAAGATTTTTTAATAGAATAGTGCTTTTTATTTTTGTTTCTTTAATATTTGATAATATAATTTTTATGTCGCTGGATAAATTATTTTTTTGTTTTTCTAAGCTTTCACAACTTTTTAAAATTATTATGCCTTCAGTAACTTTTTTCTTATAGTCCTCAGAAATTCTTAAAGTATCTACTTCATTTTCTTTAGAATTAATACTATCAATCAATTTATCCGTTTGTTTTTTGTTTTGTAGTATTTCAAGTTCTATACTTTGTAAATCTTTTTCTATATTTATAATATTCTTTTCTAATAGTTTTTTTTCTTCTAGTAATGTATTTAGTATAATCTTATCATTTATGGCATCTATAACTTTTTGTTCATTTATCTTTAATAAGGGCAATTCATTATCTTTTTTATCTTTACATGTATTTAATGCATTTTGTATTTTTTGTTTATCTTCTTTTATATTTTTCATATTTTCCATTGAATCTAAAAGATCCTTATTTATATTTTCTATGTTTTTTAATGTATTCTCATAATTATCAATATAAGGTTTAATTTTTAAGGAGCTTTCAGCTAGTACAAGCTTTCTCTTGTTTTCATATATTTCTGGTTCCTTTTCTCTTAGTATTTTTTGTTTGATTAATTGTTGTTTTAGTTCATCTTGGAGGTTCCACAATTCACTGTATTCTGCAAATTTATTTTCTAAATCTGTTAGTTCTTCTATACAGGTATCATATTCTTTTTTTATTTGTGATAGATTGTCTGTTTTTTCATTAAGAGTATAGTTGTTAATATCTTCATATTCTTTTAGTTGACCTTGTAAAATATTTGCTTTATCCTTTTCTTGTTTAAGTTTTTTTGATAATTTAAAAGATAATTCATCTCCGTATTTTTGGAGGTTGAATAGTCTCTCAAGCATATTTCTTCTTTCTTTTCCTTCTAATTTTAGAAACTCACTGAATTTCCCCTGAGGTAATACCACAGTTCTTGTAAAATCATCTATTCCCAATCCCAATATTTCTGTACAGCTTTGTGTTACCCCCCTAGAACCTTCTTCTAATATTTTTTCAGGTTCATAGGTGGTATCTATTATTCTAGCTGATTTGCTTTTTACAGCTTCTGTTTTAGGGTCTCTTTTGAATTCCCTTTCTACTTTATATCTTTTTATTTCTATTCCTGATATTTGAAATTCAAAACTTACATTTAGGTTTTTACAGTTTGTGTTCATAAAATTTGAACTTTTTCTTGCTAATTCACCATATAGTGCCAGAGTGATGCCATCCAGTATGGTTGATTTTCCACTTCCGGTAGGTCCGAAGATACCGAAGAGTCCTATATCAGTCAATTTTTCAAAATTAATTTCCTGAGTATCTATAAAACTGTTCAATCCTTTAATTTTAAGTTTAATTGGTTTCATGACCTACATCATCCTCCTTTATAACAGATAATAGTAAATCTATTATTTCTGATTGTGGTTCTACTTTTCTTTCTTTTAAATAAAATTCTTTAAAAATTTCTTCAAAAGATTTTTCTGAAAAGCTGCCTATATCTATAGTCTCAGTCTTTGTTTCAATTATCTTGGGAATAATCTGTAAAATATTTTTTTTTGTATTTTTCATTATTTTTATTTCATCTTCTCTTATATATCTATGGGTAGTTATTTCTAGATAAGTCCAACAATTTCTCTCTTTATTTTTTTCGCACTTTTCAATGGCCTCTTCAATACTATTACATTTCCAAATTTCTATGGGCTTATATGGCTTAAATTCTATTTCTTCAATATTACATTCTTCACCTGCTTTTATATCTACAATAAAACATTTTTTCTTGAAGTTGGCTTCTTTTTTACTATATTGTAATGGAGAGCCTGAATATCTTGCTTTTCTATTCGTTCCAGGTACTATTTGTGGTTTATGTATATGGCCTAGTGCAATGTATTGAGCATTTTTAGGGAAGCAGCTTCCATCTACAATAAAACTTCCTCCTAGTTGAATGTTTCTCTCGGAACCGGATTCTTCACTTCCCATTGTAAATAGATGGGAAACTAAAATATTAATAGTATCTTCTCTATATTTTTGAGATATATGATGAAATAATGTTTTTATTCTATCATTATAGGATTTTATTTTTTTATCTTCTTCCTCCATTTCATCATATAAGATTTCATTTAATCTTTTTTCACTTGGATATGGTATGGTGATAATTATGGCCTTTTCCCCATTTATTTCAATTTCAATAAAACCTTCACCAGAATTAATAATTTTATGGTTACCATATTTGCCCTCAGGTACTATTGATTTTGGTGTACCTACCATTATGATTCCATGATCCCTAGCTAAAGGGCCTGGTGCTGTTAGTCTATCTGGATTATCATGGTTGCCTGCTATTGCTAAAGTTATTCTTTTGCCATTAGAAGATAGTTTTTTTAATGTGTCATAGAACATAATTTCAGCTTTAGCAGGAGGATTGGCATTATCGTATATATCTCCTGCAATGATTATCAAATCCACATTATTTTCTTCAACTATTTGTACGAAATCCTTGAGGAAAGCTTCTTGTTCATCCATACGACTATAGTTCTCTAGATTTTTACCTAAGTGCCAGTCGGAAGTATGTAAAATTCTCATGAGGTTCCTCCCTTCAAGTGTAATGATTCATAGATTAATTTAAATTATAGCACACGCCACTAATATGTTTAATATTAGTGGCGTGTGTAAGTTTTTATTTTATTAGTTTTTTCCACAGCACTGTTTATACTTTTTACCACTTCCACATGGACAAGGGTCATTTCTACCTACTTTATTCGTATTCACTAGTGTTTTAGAGTTAACCCAGTCTTTTCGAATGTCTTTTCTCTTTTCTGCTGAAAATATAGAATTCCATTGAGGAAGTTTATACAAATAATCTGCTCTTGAATCTAACATATTAAAGTATAATTTTTCAAAGTTAATATTTATATTAATTTTTGAGTCTTCCTTTAGATCCTCTAAGTTTAAGGGGGTATCCAAACTGGTATTTACACCATCTAAGAACCCCATAAAAAATATTGTTGTAGTCTCAAAATTTTTTGCCAGCTCTTCTATAGTTCCTTCTATAATATTGTTATGTTCACATAATATTTTTGTATAAATATTTTTTTCAATTGAGCCATATTCTTTCCAGAATGCATCTTCTCCTTTAACTTTTACAAAATCTACTACTGTATCTGTCCAATCTTTATACAAACTCATAGTTCATTCTGCTACCTGTGTTTTTGTAGCAGTTCCTCCCTTCAAAAATTTTTATTTTAAGGTTTTAGTTTTAAAATATAGTTAGCTTCCTTATCACAATAGGTACATTTATGGTTTTCTGTACGTACTAAATAGGGAAAGGTTTCATTATCCACTAAAAAATCATCAAAAGATATATCTACATGTTCATTGCAGCAGTATTTATTTTTTTTTGGCATTTTTAATATCGTCCTTTCCAATAGGTTTTGATAGGTCAAAATTATTTCCCCAAATATTTGAATCTTTGTTGTTTATAGAAAATTTAATTTTTTTTATGGTTGAAATTTGCGTAAGAGAAAAAATTATGCTTTTCAAGCAGGTCTCTTCTTTAATTGAAGTCATTTTAATATTGGCTTCGTCACTTAAATTTAAATAGGCAATATTATCTTTTATGGATACACTTATAATTCTCGTGTTTTTAGGAAGTACTGGAGCCAGATTGCTTTTAACAGAAGGACCTTTTATTAACTCATATAATATAGTTTCAGCTAATAACTCATCTTTCCTTATTATCCTACTTTCTTTGGATATTTCAACAGTATCTGAATTTTTGGAAGAATTGAAATAGATATTTAAATCAATTAAATTATCCTGTTCTTTTGAAAGAGCTATATTTTTTTCTTTTTCCTTATTATTTATACTCAAGGTATCTTTTTTTTCACAGGCAGTCAATACTAAAATAAAAAGTGTAATTATGAAGCATAGCAATATAATAAAAATTTTTTTCATGTGGTTCACCTTTTTCTATTAAAATTTTATGTAATTACTAGGTCTATCACGTCTTGCCATGGATATAGTTACATCCATATTTAGTTTTACACCAGCTTCATTTAAAGCATTGATTACAGTCTGATATGCTAATTCAGGATAATTGTTTGTTTTACTTAAATGACCTAAAACAATTTTTTTAAATTTATTATTTATAATGTTTAATATAGCTTTTCCACAGTCATCATTTGACAAATGTCCTATTTTACTTAGTATCCTTCTTTTTAAGTCATAAGGATATGGTCCGAATTTTAGCATCTCAACATCATGATTGCTTTCTAAAAGTATTACATCAGAGTCTTTCAATATGTATTTAATGTCTTGTGAAATAAATCCTAAATCTGTTGCTATGCAAGCTCTTTTATTATTACAATTAATCGCGTAACCATAAGGATCTATTGCATCGTGTGATGTATTAAAACTTGTTATATCCATATCCTTTATATTTATGTAATTGTTGGAAATTACGTTTATATTATGATCCTTTATTTTTCCAATACACTTTGACATATGCTGCCATGTCAGGCTATTTGCGTAAATGGGTATATTGTATTTTCTAGATAAAACTCCTACCCCTTTAATGTGATCTGTATGTTCATGTGTAACCAATATAGCGTCTATTTCATTAGGTTTGAATCCAATTTTTAAAAGAGCAGTTTCTATATTTTTACCTGAAAGTCCTGCATCTACTAAAATTTTAGCATTGTCTGAGGCTAAAAGGGTGCTATTTCCACTGCTTCCACTATATAAAGGACAAAAAATCATAATAAACTCTCCTAAATTTCAATTATTCCACATAAGATACTCTTTCTATACTAGCGCCTAAAGCTTTAAATTTATCTTCTATATTAGGATATCCTCTATCAATGTGTTCAATGCTCAAAACTTCAGTAGTCCCATCTGCAATAAGACCTGCTATAACCATTGCTGCACCGGCTCTTAAGTCTGTTGCTTTTACTGTAGCCCCGCTGAGTTTATCTACACCATCTATAATAGCAATCCGGCCTTCTACTTTAATATTGGCACCCATTTTTTTCAGTTCGTCTACATGCTTAAATCTACTCTCCCATATGCTCTCGTTTATAATGCTTCTTCCTTCTGCTACGGTTAAAAGAGCACTTAAAGGCTGTTGTACGTCAGTGGGGAAGCCAGGATAAGGTTGTGTTTTGATATTTACACCTTTTAATCTACCTTTTGATTTTACAGTTATAGAATCACCATCTTCTGTTATTTCAACTCCCATTTCTATAAGTTTGGCAGATATGGATTCTAAATGCTTAGGTATAATATTTTCTATAATTACTTCTCCACCACAAGCTGCTGATGCAATCATATATGTTCCTGCTTCTATTTGATCTGGTATAACACTGTAAGAACAGCCCTTTAATTCTTCTACGCCTACAACTCTTATTATTTCAGTACCAGCACCCTTGATATTTGCACCCATGCTGTTTAAGAAATTTGCTACATCTACCACATGAGGTTCTTTTGCCACATTTTCTAGGGTAGTTACACCTTCTGCCAGTGTAGCAGCTAACATTACGTTTATGGTGGCACCTACACTTACCACATCAAAGAATATACTGGTTCCAATTAATTTTTCAGCTGTCACTGATACACAGCCATGTTTGATTTCTACTTTGGCACCTAAAGCTTCGAATCCTTTTATATGTTGATCTATAGGTCTTACCCCTATAGGGCAGCCTCCAGGAAGTTCCACTCTTGCTTTTTTAAATCTACCTAATAATGCGCCTATGAGATAATAAGAAGCTCGCATTTTTCTCACATCATCAGTATTAGCATCTATGTTATTTATAGTAGTACTGTCGATTACTATTAAATTTTTCCCCGTTTTTATTTTACAACCTAAACTTTTTAGAATTTTTTCTATGCAACGTACATCTTCTATATCAGGAATGTTATCAATGGAACATATACCTTTGCTAGCAAGTATTGAAGCTGGTAATATTGCTACGGCAGCATTTTTTGCACCGTTAATTTCTATAGAACCGGAAAGATGTTTTCCGCCATTAATTACTAATTTATTCATTTATGTATCCATCCTTATCATAAATTTAATTTATATAAAGTTTTAGAAAATATTAAATTTAATTCATATTACACAAAGTTTATTATAACATAATTCTATATTATTTTAACAATAAATTTATAAATATGAAGAGTGTGTTAAGATTATTTATTTGTAAATTTAAAACCCAGCTTTTAAAATAAAAGCTGGGTTTTTTTTAAGTGTAATTGTGTTGTTTTAAAGAGCGCTGCGGAAGTAATTACTCTTTCTTAAAACTTCCACAGTCAGTACATTGGATATCTTTAGCCATTGCTTCATGTTTTGTAACTTCTATTTTGTCAAGTGTGCAATAATTAGTATCTTTTGCGTGAAATCTACATTCATTAACTATACATCCTATACTATTATTTTTACTATTATTCATAATATACCTGCTCATAAAAAATTTACATCTTTAGCAAGCAGGGTTTTCACCTCTCTTCTTTTTATAATATTTAAACAATAATAGTATTGTCTTTTTATATAATTTATATTCTGTGAATTAATATAAATATTTAATCACATATATATGATAATTTTATGGTATAATATTACCTAAACAAAGTGCACATTTATAAGCCTGGGGGATTGAGAAAATAATGAAATATTATTTAGTAGCTTTATTTGATAGAGAGTCCTATTTTTATATCCAGCGTACACAGAAGAATATATGTAAAAAATATAGATTATATAAAAATACACCTATGTTACATATAGCTCTTGAAGTCGTAGAAAATCCTGATTTGGAAAAATTTAGCAAAGTCGTATCAGATGTTCTAAAACCTTATAAAAAATTTAAAGTAGAAATGGGTTCTATTTATTTTGATCAACTTTATAAATCTATTAATTTGAAAGTAGAAAATAAGGGCTATATAATAAGGTTGGCAAGACAAATAAATGAAATTTTAAAATTACATAGATTTAATGTTAAAGAAAATTTGTGCAATATAGATTTAAAAATTTTACTGGCAAATACTAATTATCAAATGAGAGAATGGAATACCAAAGAACATAATCATAATATAGTTTTTGAAAACATTAAAATAGAAGGTGCCCATAAGATGGCTAGAATAGATAGGATGGCACTTTGGAAACCCGTAAATAGCAAAAAAGAAATAGTTGTAAAATATTTTCCCCTGAGAGATTTTTAAATTGTAATGTAAAAATAGAGTAAGTTCTAAGCTTACTCTATTTTATATTTTTGTATTAAATATCAAGTAAATTTTTCTTATATGTTGAATATAATTCTCTTAATTCTCCCATTTTTTGTTCAACTTCTATTTGAAGGTTAGATATTTCTTCATAATTTTCCTCATCTGATGCAATTCTTATTCTAGAGAATAAGCTTTTCTCGGAATATGAGTCTTTCATTAAATCGCATTTTAACTCAGCTATTTTCATCCAATTAGCTACATCTAAATCTAAAGCTTTGTCTACAGAGTGGAGGAGTTTATAACCTCTTATTTCATCAATGTATTCATTTAAAATTCTGTGATTCAACTCTACTAGCCATCTTTTTATAGCGCCCAATTTAAAACTGTTTATTAATTTGTCATTTAATATATCATCCTTAGTTAATACAGCTTTCTTTTCTGGATATTTATCAATGGCACTTAGGTTTTCATATACAGTTGAAGGAGCTCTACCAAAGAATTTTGCTCTTTCTTCATCGGTAAAATCTTCAAATACGTCTTCTTCGCTTCTATAAGCTCTTCCTTTTTCTAAGTAACTTGCATCTTCTTCAGGTTTTTTAGATAGTTCAGCTAAAAGATCGTCTTCTGTTTTACTATTAGTCACAGCATAAGTTATTCCGTCTAACATAGCCATATATAATCCTGTTACAGCTAGATAAGTATTAGTACGAGGATTTGGAGCCCTAAGTTCAAATCTTGTACCTAAAGGGTTTTCTAAATCCCTTACAACTCCTATAAGTACAGACCTATTTCTTGAAGGTATTTCAACAGAATGTCCTACGGAAGTTACAATACAAACAGGTGCTTCGAATCCTGGTTTTAATCTTCTTAAGGCATCAGTTGTAGAAGAAACAAAAGGATTTATAACCTCGTAATTTTTAAGTATTCCCATTACTGAAGCATAGCCAAAAATACTTAAGAAGTGATTTTTAGTAGAAGAAAATAGATTTATGATTTTACCACTTTTAAGTTTTAATGCCATACCTATGTGAGTATGTTCTCCGTTACCAGCCACCCCTTCTATAGGTTTAGCAAGGAAACTAACGTCTAGGCCATTATTTTTAAAAGTTTCTTTAACTATACTCTTTGCAAGTAATTCATTGTCAACAGATTGAACTGCAGTAGAATACTTCCAATCTATTTCAAGTTGTTCCAGTACACTAAATCTTCCTTGACCATCAACCGTAGATTTTATTCCACCTACTTCTTTATGTCCCATTTCAGGTTCTAGTCCATATAACTCCATAGTTAAAAGTGATTGTTCTAAGGCTGTTCTTACTACACCTTTAGTTCTTGTCCAGTACTGTTCTTGAAGTACCTGAGATGCAGATAGTTGTTCAATTTCAGTATGATTATTAGGAGTGCTTACCCAGAATTCTAGTTCTGTTGCACAGGTAGCAACTACATCATCTATATCCTCATATTTTATTCCAAAAGATGATAGACAATTTGGATATTCTTTGAATAGATTTAAAATATTTGTTTTGAAGTGTTCTATACAATTTTTTAATGTATATCTGGAATCTACAGCTTTATGTTCATGATAGAAAAAGCATGGGATTCTGAGTGTTCCTACAGGTTTATCCGTTTCAGGATCAACATTATTAGTGTTGTAGTCTACATACCAATTTACGTCACAATCACATACCATGTCAACTTTTGCATTGTTTAGTGTAGCTATGCCTGGAAGAACCACAGATGAACCATCAGTCTGAATTGATCCTTTTAGAAATCCAGAGATGTCTTTTAGAAAAATTTTAATAGGAATTTTTTCGTCAGTGTCATTTCCAGAAAGATCTATACCTACTAGAGATACAAATTTTATTTCTGGATGGGAAGTTAGGAGTTCTTTCAAGCTATCCTCTGAGTGCATCGTCTTAGGTATTACATAGATTAAATCTTTTAACATAAGTTTTTCCTCCTATAAATAATTAGAAGAGTATATTTAATACTCTATCAGTGTATAGCTAATTTAATTTATATTTTAATTGGTAAAATATTAATTATTTATTAATTGTTTAATTTTTATATATTTATGATTTTATAATTAATATCAATAGATGTCAATACATTTTGAATAAATTTATGCTCAAAGTTGCAATATTAGAAAAATATAAAATTTAGTTTTAAGTATAAGTCCTAAGAGTATAGCATATTTATTTGTATTTTTTCAGATTTGTGTAGTTTAAATCTATAATATATAATGAAGTGTATAATATTTTCAATAAATAGTGAGGTGATATAGTGGATTCGGAGGATAGACCAATTGGTTTTTTTGATTCAGGAGTAGGTGGAATAAGTGTATTAAGAGAAGCTGTTAAAATTTTATCAAACGAAGATTTTGTTTATTTCGGGGATTCAAAGATGGCACCTTATGGAATAAAAACTGTAGAAGAGGTTAAAAGACTTACCTTTAATGCTGTAGAATTTTTATTAAAGAAAAATATAAAGGCGTTAGTAGTGGCTTGCAATACTGCAACTAGTGCTGCCATAATAGATTTGCGAAAAACATACAGTAAATATATGCCTATAGTAGGTATAGAACCAGCCTTAAAACCTGCAGTAGAATTTAATAGAGAAGGAAATATATTGATAATGGCAACGCCTATGACCCTAGCAGAAAGTAAATTTAATAATCTCATGAAAAAATATAGTACTTCAAATATCATACCATTACCCTGCAGCGGTTTAGTAGAACTTATCGAGGAGGGAAAAGTAGAAGGATTAGAAATAGAAAATTATTTAAGGGAAAAATTAGAACCTTTAAAAAATAATAAAATTGCAGCTGTAGTGTTAGGATGTACCCATTATCCTTTCATCAGAAAAAGTATAGCTAAAGTTCTAAGCTATGATATTCCAATAATAGATGGAAGCAAAGGTACGGTAGAACAATTAAAAAGACAGCTTATCAAATACCATATAGAAGGTAATAAAAATAAGGTTGGGAAAATAAAAATATTTAATTCTATGAATAGTCAGTATATAATAAAGTTAAGTTATAAACTTCTAAAAGAGTGAAATTTTTAGAAGTTTATAACAGAATTTTATTACAAACTAATAATTATTATCTATAAAGTTAAATCAGGAGGAAAAAATGAGTAGAGTAGGAGAGAAAGTAAAATCTGCAAGAATAGAATTAGGAATTACCCAAAAAGTGCTTGGTAAAAAATTAGGAGTCTCAGAGAAATTTATTAATGAAGTGGAATCTGGGAGAAAAATAGCAAACCAGGGTATGATTGATAAATTGTCTAAAATTTTAGGTAAAGATATGAATGATATAACTATGTCTTTTGAAGAGCAGGCCTATGAAGAAGAAAAAGATAAAAAATTTTCTCCCACATTTAAAAAGGATAAAATTCAGGTCCAAGAGGTTTGGAGTGAAGCTTTTGGTTCAGTTTTGAAAAAAATACCCATATATAAGTATGATATGAACAAAGTGGTTAATTTTAAGCAGCTGCCTCTGATGAATAATAAAGTAGAAGGGTATGCCCAGGATAAGGTAGTTTATTTAGAAATACAAAGTGAAGATATGGAAGGTTTTAGAATACGTAGTGGGGATTTAGCCTTAGCACATATAACTGGAGAAATTGAAAATAACTCCATATGTCTAGTAGAATATAATAGTAAAAGAGAATTGAGACAGGTAAAGAAATTGGATAACAAAAAGGTTTTACTTATAAGTAGTAGAAATAGTATAAGAACTGAAACAGTAGAAATTAAAGATTTAAAAATAATTGCAAAGCTTGATAGACTAGAAATAAAATTATGAAGTGATTCTTAGGCTCAGGTGGAATTTGATCAGTACATAATTAAAGTTCTAACTATAAATAATTTAGGTTAAAACTTTTGATATAAAATTTAAGGTGCTTTGGAAATTAACGATAATTTTTATAAATACATGGTATAAGAAAATTGTGAAAGGAGGAATAAAAGATGAAAGGTACTGTTATTGCTACATGGATGAAAACTTGCAGAAAATTATATAGTGATGAAACTGTAAATGATGCTATGAATTCAGTTGGATGGGGAGCATCTAAGATATTTTTACCTACTGAGAATATAAGTGATAATGAGGTAAAAAAGGTAATTGAACATATATCAAAAGCTAATAATGAAGATGTTGGAGTATTATGGAAGAAAATAGGTATTGATAATATAAATGCTTTTTATAAGGATTATCCAGCTTTTTTTAAACATGAAAACTTATATTCATTTTTAAAGTCAATGTTTGATGTTCACGTAGTTATGACTAAAAAATTTCCGGGGGCTAAACCGCCGCTAGTATCACTTAAGGCTATATCTTCAAAAACTGCTATATTTGAGTATAAGTCAGAAAGAGGTATGTTTGATTATCTCATGGGGATGATAGAGGGAAGTGCTAAATTTTTTGGTGAGAATTTAGAAATAGAAAAAATAGAGCAAAGTAATAATTCGGCAAAGTTTAAATTTACTTTTGATAAAGATATATACTACAGGAAGGTATATAGGTTTAACAAACTTCTTTCTTTTGGATTTATAAGTAATTTAGAATTAAAAATTGGAGTAGTTAATTTTATACTCTGTTTAATAGGGTCTATCTTAATGTTTGGACCAAATAATTGGTTTAAATCTGCAGTGATTTCACTGGTAGTCTTTTTAGCATCATATATATCTTGCTTTATGCTTATAAGACCTAAATCTATTATAATGGAAACTATAGATAAAATTAATAAAGGTAACTATATTGAAGATGGGGATATAGAGACAAATGATTTTTTTCAAGATATATACAATCTTCTAAAGCAATACAAAAGTTCTATTAGAGCGGACTTTACAGGATTTAAAGGCGTAACTGATGAGATGAGTACCTTTGTATCTAAAATAAATAATATATCTAATTCTATGAATAATACTTCAAATGAAATATCAGATGTAGTGGAACAGGTAGCTAGCTGTGCCATAAGCCAGGCAGAGAATACTCAGGATGTTGTATCTGTATTAAACGATAATATTAGACATTTAAAAGATATAGTAGAAAGTGAAAATAGCAATAAATTAGAATTAGAAAAGTCAATAGATAAAATAAACAATAGTTATGAGAATGTAGATAACACTAGTAAAAATATATTAAACACATTACAGAGTTTTAAAGAGGTTAAAGATAAAGGATTAGAGCTTCAATCAAAAGTACAAGATATTACAGGTATAGTTTCAATAGTATCGGAAATTTCAGAACAAACTAATTTGTTAGCATTAAATGCTTCTATTGAAGCAGTACGTGCAGGAGAACAAGGCAAAGGATTTGTGGTAGTAGCTGAAGAAATTAGAAATTTAGCAGAACAATCTCAAAATGCAGTTAAGGATATAAATTTTAATTTAGTCAAATTTGTAGATGAAATAAAAATATTAGTAAGCAAAATAGAGTCACAATTTAATATACTTCAAGGAGAAAGTAAAAATCTAAAAGACGTGAGGAGTATAAGTTATGAAGCTACCACTTCAGCGTCAAGAGTAGCTGAGGCTATGATAAAAACCATAGGTGAATTAAATAGTCAGTCAGATGCTATAGCAGGAATATATGAAAATATGGAGTCCCTGGCTGCAATCGCACAGCAAAATTCAGCGTCTTCTCAGGAAGTGAGCGCTAACGTATCAAATTATACTAATGAAATTAAGAATCTTATGAACAATATACATGAGTTTAAAAATATAACAGAATCTTTTAAGGAAGAATTGTATAAATATAAAATATAATAGGTAAACTGGCTGAAAGGTTATATTTAGAATTTCCTTTTAAGCCAGTTTTTCAATATTTTAAATTAAAGTCCCTGCAAATCAAAGTCTGGTACAAAATTTTCAGAACAGGTGCCGAGGTCTTGAATAAATGCATTTTTTATACCTAATGAAATGCAGTAATTTATAAAAGAGTCATAATGTTTTGAATTTAAGGGTTTATTTATTTCAGGGAATTTATAAGAGTTATACATAGGGGTATATTGATTCATAATACTTATGTAAACTGAGTGGCCAAAAGTATTATAAATATAATCTATTATTTTTTTAGAATCAAATAGTAATCCTGGAATCATAAGGTGTCTTATTATAACGCCTTTTGTTATAATACCATTTTCATTAAATTTTACGCTGCCTACTTGATTAAACATTTCTTCTATAGCCTTTGTGGCATGTTTGAAATAATTTGGGGCATTAGAATATTTAATAGAATATTTGTCATTAAAGTATTTTAAATCGGGAAGATATACATCTACATATCCTCTTAGAGCTTTTAATGCAGGTATAGTTTCATAACTGTTTGTGTTAAACAGTATTGGTAAATTAAGACCTTCTGATTTGGCTATATTTAAAGCCTCAATTATTTGGGGAATGTAATGGGTTGGGGTGACTAAGTTTATATTGTGGGCTCCCTTGGCTTGTTGTTCCAAAAAAATTTTACTAAGTTTTTTTATGGATATTTCTTTCCCAACACCATCAGCACTTATTACATGATTCTGGCAGAAGACACATTTAAAGTTGCAATTAGAGAAAAATACAGTACCAGAACCTTTAGTTCCAGAAATACAGGGTTCTTCCCAATTGTGAAGACATACCTTAGCTACTTTTACATTTTTACCTGCATTACAAAATCCAGCATGATTTTCCAGTCTGTTTATTTTACATTTCCTCTGGCATAACTGACAACTTTTCAGGTGGTTCATCATAAAAAGCACTCCCTTAAGTAATAGTTTATGTTTTATATATGTGCGCCTTTTAAGTATATTCTGCTTACGAAGATGTGTCTAGTATTTAAAAGTGTTTAATCTTTCAAGTAAAAAATTATACACTGTGTTATAAATATAAGACTAACTACTCCAAAGGCCGGATACAGAAAAGAAATGAGATTTACAAAACCAATTTGAGATATAGGAATTGTAATAAGAATAATTATAAGTATTGATTTTTTATAGGATATATTAAAAATCTCTTCGAAATTTTTTCCTACGCTATATATATTGGATACTTCAGTAGAAAACATTTCTAGCCAAATTATAATTAAAATCATTATTTGAAGTACTTTCCCAAAACGATTGGCTATATAAAGCAGTGGAACTTCATACTTAAAAATATATGGTATATTTAAAATCAATAAAAAGTTTATAATAAGGATTAATATAGTAAGGCCTATGGAACCTATGATAGACCCGGCTATAAGACTCTTTCTTTTATTTATAGAAAGAGTTAAAGGTATTAGTACACCACTATAACATAATACATTAAATCCTGAGTATAGCAATGAAGAAAAAAACCAATTATTCTTATAATTGGGTATAGTTTTTAAATAGGAAGCATTTATATCTTTATAGAAAGCTAGATATAATATAAATAAAGTAACTATAACTAATATTAGGGAAGGCACTATAATTGAATTTATTTCCATTAGGCCTTTAATATTTCTAGACAGTACAATTGTAGATATAAATAACATAATTATTATGCCTATCCACCTAGGTACATTAAAATATTCATGTATTAAAGCACCACTTCCAGCTAATATTATTGATGAACTTCCAATTAAAAAAAAGGTAGTTAAAAAGTTAGTAGCCACTCCTAAAAATCCAGGACTAACTAGCTTTATAAGACCATCATAAGAATTTAATTTATATTTCGTGCTTATGTTGATAATTATTATAGACATTATTATGTAAATGATAGAACAGGTTAATATACCTATAAAGCTTTTATAGCCATATTGTGTAAAAAATTGGCTAATCTCTTGTCCTGACGCTAAACCTGCTCCAACTACAGTCCCTATAAAAACCGTAGATATTTGAAAAATTAAAAGTATTTTTTCTTTCAAAAATATTCCCCCCCTATAAAATACAATTCATAAAAGACATCTCAATATTAAGTATATAAATATTAAATAAAAATAATGAATTATAAATTAAAATTTTATTTGAGGGAAAAATAAAATTTATAGAAATTAACCATTAATTTAAATATAGGGGGTGAACTTTCTACTACAGATTAAAAACTGATTGGTAGAAAATTTATGAAAAAAAGAGATGTAGTTAAAATTATATTTCTTATGATTTTTTTTTCAAGCCTGCTATTTGGGTGCAGCTTAAATAAAAATCAAGGTACTGCCAATATAGATGAAAATTTTGATATGAAAGCTGCATCTAATATGGTGGATACTTATATGAAATATCTTATGAAAAATGATATTGAAAATATTAAGAAGTTATATGCCAAAAGTCTTTTGGAAAATCCTATAGGAAATGAAAATCAAAATTTAAATATTATGGGGTATAGCTTGGGTGAGAGTAGTGAAATCGGAAAATCTGGGGTTTTCAAAGTAAAAGTTGTAAGGTCTGATTTAAGTAAACCATTTTCAAGTTTAGATGAATATTCAATAAAAGTAGTAAAAGAAGACAATGATTATAAGATTAGCGAAATTAATAGTGTTTTAAATAAAGAAGCGTTTGTTGAGAGAAATAGAATAAAAATGAGAAGCAAAAATGATGTAAATGTAAATGTAGTAATAAGTATAGATAATATGCCCCAGTATGTATTTTCTAAAGATGATGAAGCAAATATAGATAAAATATCTGTGCCAAGAGATAACTTTGGGATTCTTGATTTTTCTTATGGTGGAGATTATTTGGCGGTAGTTACTTATGATAAAAATTCGTATATAGGAGTGGTTACAATAGATGAAAGTACGGAAGTGCAGTCTGATAGTTCTGGAGATGATCAACAACAAGATGGTGGCGACAAAGGAAAGTCAGAAAAACAGATAGATGAATATAATCAAAAGATTATAGGAAAAAACATAACAAATTTAGATATGCTAAAAAATTCTACAGTAGAATTCGTGGCATTTTCTTCTGACGAAAAATTTGTTGTAGTTCAATATAGCAATAACAATATAGGCCATTGTATACGAATGTATAAAATGGACTCAGGAGATATGATAAATTTTAAATTTGAAAAGAAATTTCCTATTGATAAGGTAGATATAGTTTTTTCTTCTTTTGATAAGGATATATTAAATTTTGATGTTATAGCTAAAGCTAATAATAGTGACTCACTTTCTAATATAACTGGAAAATGGAGATTAAATTTAAAAGATTTTAAAGCAGTTAAAATGTGATATAATGAGTGAAATAATATTTTATTGTTCATATTCGGAAGGATGAGGGTTCATATGCAGTGGGGAGATAAGGCATATTATAATTTGAATTATTACTTGAGAAATAAATTTGGATGTAAGGTATTTAAAATACCTTTAGATGGGGGATTCTCCTGCCCCAACAGAGATGGGAAAATAAGTACAGGAGGATGTATTTTTTGTAGTGAAAGGGGAGCAGGAGATTTTGCAGGAAATAGAAATTCTTCTATAACTAATCAATTTTCTAATATAAAGAAGATGATGAATAAAAAATGGAAAGAGGGAAAATATATAGCATATTTTCAGGCGTACACAAATACTTATGCTCCTGTAGAAGTTCTTAGAGAAAAGTATGAAGAAGCTATAAATCAAGAAGGGGTAGTCGGTATGGCCATAGCCACCAGACCTGACTGTCTTGGCCCTGAAGTCTTGGAATTGTTGTGTGAATTTAATGAAAAAATTTATATTTGGGTAGAACTTGGACTTCAGACTTCTAATGAATGTACTGCAAAAAAGATAAACAGAGGATATAATTTGCATACTTTTGAAAAAGCTGTATGTGATCTTAGAAAGATTAACATTGATGTGGTAACACATGTAATAATGGGTTTACCAGGAGAAGATCAAAATGATATGATAAATACCGTAAAATATATTTCAAATCAAGATATACAGGGAGTAAAATTTCATCTACTTCACTTAATGAAACATACTCCCATGGTAACATTATATAGTGAAGGGCAGTTAAAGTTTATGACGCAGAGGGAATATGTTGACATAATATGCCTAGCTTTATCCAATATTCCATCAAATGTTGTGATTCACAGGTTAACAGGGGATGCACCTAGGAATTCACTTATAGAACCTAAATGGAGTTTAAAAAAATGGGAAATTTTAAATGAAATTAATAAAGTAATGAAAGATAAAAAAATATACCAAGGAATATATTGTAAATAATACAAAACCCCAGCTTTATATAGTGCTGGAGTTTAGTTAAGTTATTTTTACGTAATTAGATTTTATCCATCCCTTAGAATTTATTCTAGAATTTGTTCTATTAATTTCAGCTAAGGATATTTCATACCAAAGTTGATTTTGAATTTTAGCAGTATCTTCAATTTTTAATATGGTGTTTTCTTCTAAAATATTTACTATACTAGACTTTAAGATAGGAGCTAAATAAAGGCTAGTTTTTATAGTAACTATTCCATTTAGGCTTTGAGGAGTAATATAGTTTATATCTATCTTTTTTGGGAAATCCTTTGATAGTTTTGATTTTAAAGAATCATTTTCACATTTCAATGAAATTATTTGTCTGCGCTGCGATGAAACTTTGTCCGAAAAATGATATAAAATAGCTACATTTCCTATTACTAGCAGTAAAAATAAAAAAGCAAGCATTTTTGATTTCTCCATTTAATTATTTTTATAACATTACATTATATTCAATAGCTCACTTAAAGATGAAAATTTTACACTGCCTTCTATTAAGTCTTTGTATTTAAATATATACATGTCAGTATGTTTTATTATATCATCCCATTGATAATCTGAATAGAAATCGTATACTCCTACTACAGACATACCAGCAGCTTTGGCACCTTTAACTGCAGATAAAATATCTTCAAATACTATACAATCCTTAGGAGATAAATTTAATTTTTTAGCAGTTAAAAGAAATATATCAGGAAAGCTTTTACTTCTTTTTACTTCAGATATTGTGGTTATAGCGTCAAAGAGATCATATACCTTATTTTTTTTAAGGCTTATTTCTGTTAACTCTCTAGAATTACTTGTAGCTAGTCCTATCTTTATGTTTTTTTGTTTTAATAAAAGCAAAAACTCCCTGGCGCCATGTTTTAAGGGTATGTTTGTAGCGTATTCATAAACACATGTTTCATAACATTCATTTTGAATTTCTTCTACACTTTCAGGTAGATTAAATCTAATTTTGAAGTATTTGGCAACTTCGTAAAAAGTCATAGTCTGTATATCTTCTTTTAAATTTTCTGGCATTGGTATGTTTCTTTTATTTAAAATTTTTCTATCAATACTTTCCCACAGCCACATGGAATCTACAAGGGTTCCGTCCATATCAAAAATAATCCCCTTAGTATTTTTAAGCATTATGATCACCTCATACTTAAGTATAACATCACAATAAGATAACATAAATACTAAAATATTATAAATGTAATAGTAAAATAATTTAAATATAATAAAATGTACATAATAAGGTAAACATATTTTAAAATTACATTTATTGGGTTTTAAAATTCTCTTTCTAACAAGTCTATTTTTTCAGCAACTTTAAAATCTTCTAAGGAATTAATATCTAAAAGTTCTAATATTTTATCCATGCATTTACTATCTGTAGAAACTTTTATTTCAGAATTTTCAGCAAAGTTATCTATTTCATTTCTCCCTTTTTCTTTTGGTATAAGTACTTTAGGACCTCCTACGCAACCACCAACACATCCCATTCCTTCAATAAAATTGGCAGTTATTTCTCCTTTTTGTGCTTTATCAAGTATAGCTTTACATTCTTTTACGCCATTTGCTTGGATTGGCTCGAATAACTTATGTTTTTCAGGAAACATTTTTTCTACAGCTTCGCCTATTGCAATTGATACACCACCGGTGCGTGCATATAATCTTCCACCTTTAGAGGCATATTCAGGTGAAGGATGGCCTTTAAGCTCAGAGGGATCTATATTAAGTGCATCAAATATATCTTTTGTTTCCGCGAAAGTTAGTACAAAGTCTATGTCACCAATTATATCTTTTTCTTTAGCCTCTGCTTTTTTTGCAATACAGGGACCTATAAATACTACTTTACACTGGGGATTTAATTTCTTGAGTATTCTTCCTCCAGCAGTCATTGGTGATACAGAAGGAGATACATGCTTTATTAAATTATTATAGGTCTTTTTTAACATTCCTACCCACATAGGACAGCAACAAGAGGTTATTACAAGATCCTTCTCACTTTTTACGTAATTATCAAATTCTACTGCTTCCTTTAAAGTTAACATATCTGCAAAGAAGGCTACTTCAATCATGTCATTAAAGCCTATTTTTTTAAAGGAAGCCCTAAGTTGATCCATTGTAACGTTATCACCGAATTGGCCCGTTATAGCAGGAGCTACGATGGCTATTACAGGGGAATCGCTTTTAAGAATGCCAGCAAGTGGAAGAAACTGAACTGTATCCATTATGTTACCGTTGGGACATGCATCTACACAAAAACCACAATCGGTACACTTGTCTTCATCTATAGTTGCAGAATTTTTTTCGTTATCAATAAATATAGCATTAAAAGGGCAAGAGCTTTCACATAGAGTTTTATTATTCTTATCCTTACATTTTAAGGAACAGGTATGAACATGGCGTACTATTTTTTCATTACCCTTATAGCATTTTATTGCTTCTTTTAAATCTTTTATGAAATTTGGAGTATAAGTTATATTAGTACCACAAAGTGAAGATATGATTTTGCAGAAATCTTCCTTATCGAGTTTGTTCTTCGATAAAATTTCTTCTACTTTCTCTTCGAAATCTCCATCATAATATGATTTTACAATGTACTTAAATAAATCTCTGTATTTATCTTTCATTTTTATAACAACTCCTTTTTAAGCTTTTATTACATAATTATAGCATATATAGGGTTGTATAATGTCACATATTAAAATACTTGTTGTAATATATCAAATATTTATAAGGTTATAATAGGTATTGTGATTTTAAAAGATATTATTTTACAGTTAATTTGTCATTATTATCGCCTTCTCCTCTAGTAGGCACTGTTGACATTAAGAATCCTACTAATATGGATACTAGAGCAGGAGATATTATATTTATGTAGGCTATGTAAGAAGTCCTGTATAATATAAATGCAGTTATGCCAGTTATTAGTAGAGTTACTATAAATACATAAATTACAAATTTTGCAAGAGAACTAAAAAATTTTTTGTACAATTTATGTCTTGTAGGACCATTAATTATTTTTACAAATAAATAGTAGGATAGCAAAATTAATAAAATATCTACTGCGGCAGATATTAAAAAGTTTTTCATATAAAACACCTCCAATAGAATATCAATTATAGTATTACCCCATAAGAGGTGTTTTACACCTAATTATAAGTTTTTTAATAGTATTATTAATTTAGGTACATTTCACCAATTTGAAAAACATCCCCGGCGCCCACAGTTAAAAGCACATCTCCCTCTGATAAATTATTTTTTAAATACTGAACTATAGATTTAAAGTTTTTAATATTTTGGCATTTTATTCCTCTTTTTACAATTTGCTCAGATAACATAGATGAACTTATTTCTCCCGTATCTTTTTCTCTTGCGGGAAATATGTCTGCTAGTATTAGTTCATCTACATTGTCAAAGGCAGTAGTGAATTCTTTGAACAAACTTATAGTTCTTGAGAAAGTGTGGGGCTGAAATACACAAATTATTCTCTTATGGGGATAATTTTTTGCAGCATTTAAAGTTGCTTTGATCTCTGTAGGGTGGTGGGCATAATCATCTATTACCACTACTCCTTGCTTTTTACCTTTAATTTCAAATCTTCTGTGAGTACCTTTAAACTCTTCTAACCCATCTTTTATGTTATCAACTGGTATGCTTAAAATTAAAGAGACAGCAATGCTTGCTAGAGCATTTAATATATTATGTCTGCCTGGAACATTTAGCTGCAGGGAAAGTAGTTTCTTATCAGCTTTATATGCTTCAAAGAAAGCACGTCCTTCTTTGTCAAAAGATATATTTTTAGCTGTAATATCTCCACTTTCAATGCCATAGCTTATTATATTACAATTTATACTTGATATAATTTTTCCCATTCTGCTATCGTCTGCACAGCATACTAAATAACCTTCTTTAGGAATTAATTTGCCAAATTTTATAAACGCATTTTGTATCTCATCTATATCTTTATAATAGTCAAGATGATCTGCATCAATATTTAATATAATTCCTATAAAGGGAAAAAATTTAAGAAAGGATTCTTTATATTCACAAGCTTCAGTAATGAAGTAAGGACTGTGACCTATTCTAACATTTCCATTTATTATGTCTAAATTTCCACCTACAAGTATAGTAGGATCCAAGTTAGCTTTAAGTGTTATAGAGGATAACATGGATGTAGTGGTAGTTTTACCATGAGTACCTGATACAGCTACATTATATTTATGTCCTTTCATTATGTGACCTAGAAATTCAGCTCTAT
Organism: Candidatus Clostridium eludens; assembly: GCF_045310515.1. Classification (NCBI taxonomy): domain Bacteria; kingdom Bacillati; phylum Bacillota; class Clostridia; order Eubacteriales; family Clostridiaceae; genus Clostridium; species Candidatus Clostridium eludens. The sequence goes on from NZ_JBJHZX010000006.1 coordinate 148,155, forward strand.
CCATAAGAGGGATATTTAAATCTTTAGCCTTTAATAGTTCCTCATTATTTTTAGGAATTGCAGCAGTGTATACTACCAAATCTATATCAGAGGATATATTTTGACTCACCTGTCCTATATAAATCTTTGCTCCTTTTGATTTTAATTTTTCTGTTATTGCAGAGGCCTTTACGTCCGAGCCTGATACCTTAAATTTCTTTTCAAGTAGAATTTCAGCTAAAGCACTCATGCTTATTCCACCTATGCCTATAAAATGAACTTTTTTATTTTTTATAAAATCAAATGACAATTAAATCACTCCTTATGATTAACTAACCTATTTACTAATTATATACAACATTAATTAAAAAAACACAATTACTTTGGTTATATTTTTAATTTTATTCCAGCGTGGCAATTAGCTAACACCCCACCTTCTATCAAAGTGGGGGATAAGTTCTTCCACTAAAGGATAACGTATTCTAAGTGCTAAAGACACTAAGAATACTGTCAATAAGATTCGGCTGGAGAGAGTCATCCTTATAAAGCGAACTCCATCTGAACCTAAGAATCACTTGATACTATGTTAGGTAAGTTGATTTTTGTATTTTTTTGTATTTTAAAGAAAGTTCAAAACTATAGTTGATAAATAGTATGTTTTAGAATACAATATGAATAATAGAATAAGATCTTAACAGATTATTCGTAAAATTATATAGATAGGTGATAAGATGCAAAAATTCAGTAGAAACCATAGAATAGCAGCAATAACTAAAAATTTGCTTGAAAATCCTAATAAGATAATAAGTTTAAATAATTTTACTGTGATGTTTAATACTGCAAAGTCCACAGTAAGTGAAGATATATTGGTAGTAAAAGATACTTTAAATAAATTCAACATGGGAAGAATAAATACCATATCTGGTGCATCAGGTGGAATAAAGTATGTTTGCGGAATATCTGATGAAAAGAGAAGAGAATTTGCTGAAAAATTATGTATTATTTTGAAAAATAGAGAAAGAATAATACCAGGCAATTTTTTATATATGACAGATATAATGTTCAATCCTGCCATAATACATATTGCAGGTGTAATTTTAGCATCTATTTTTATAGAAAAAAATATTGATTATGTAGTTACCGTTGAAACTAAGGGAATTCCTTTAGCTTATGAGGTGGCTAGAATGATGGGAGTTCAGCTTATAGTGGTAAGGAGGGAACAAAAATTTACAGAAGGGTCTACTTTGACCATAAATTATGTTTCAGGGTCTACAGGGAGAATTCAGACCATGTCCTTATCTAAAAAGGCATTGAAAAAGGAAAGTAAGTGTATTTTTATCGATGATTTTATGAGAGCTGGAGGAACTGCAATGGGCATAATAGATCTGTTGAAAGAATTTGAAAGCGAACTTTTAGGTATAGGTTTTTTAATAGATAATGTGGAAACTCCTAAAAAATTAGTGCAAGACTATGTGTCTATAGTAGATTTTAAAGGCATTGATGAAAGTGGTAATGCATTATTATTTCCTTCTAAAATATTTAACTAATAAAATTTTCAAAAAATTTATTAGTTTTTAAGAAAATAAGGAGGAAAAATATAAGATATAGAGAATAGTATATACATAAGCATCTTGGAGGTGGATTTATATGCAAATTACAGATGTCAGAGTGAGGAAAATTGCTGCCGAGGGTAAGATGAAAGCTATTGTTTCAGTAACCTTTGATAACGAATTCGTTGTTCACGATATAAAAGTTATAGAAGGTCAAAATGGTCTTTTTATAGCAATGCCAAGTAGAAAAACTCCTGATGGAGAGTTTAAGGATATTGCTCACCCCATAAATACTCAAACAAGAGAAAAGATACAAAAAGCAATTCTCGGTGAGTATGAAAAAGTAAAGAATGAGGAAACTGTTACCGGAGAAAAGGTAGAGGAATAATAAAAAGGAGTAGCAATACTCCTTTTTATTATTTCTAGCTGTTTTTATTCTATGCTTATAAGGTTGCAAATAATTTTTATATAAAATATAATATTAAGGGATGTTTAATGACATATTGTAGAAAAGAGAAGATTTATAACCATTAAAGAGGTGTTAAAATGTGTAATTGTGCTATAATACTTGCTGCAGGTGAAGGTAAAAGGATGAAATCTTCTAATCCTAAAGTACTTCACAAGGTTTGTGGAAAAGAAATGATAAATATAGTTATTGATGTTGTAAAAAAGGCACAAATGAAGGATATAAATGTAGTAATTGGTAAAAATGCAGAAAAAGTAAAAAAAGCTACTGAAGTTAAAAATGTAGAATATTCTTTTCAAGACAAACAACTGGGCACGGGACATGCAGTTTTGTGTGCTAAGGATTTTCTCAAAAATAAAAAAGGAACTGTAGCTATATTTACTGGAGATTCACCTTTAATAAAAGAAGATACCATAAAGAATATGTTGGATTTTCATAATAAGGGTGAATATAAAGCTACTATACTAACTTCTATAGTACAGAATCCTTTTGGATATGGAAGAATTATAAGAGAGAAAAATCAGCAAGTATTTAAAATAGTAGAACATAAGGATTGTTCACAAGAAGAGCTTCAGGTGAAAGAAATAAATTCAGGAATGTATTGTTTTGATATAGAAAGTTTAGTTGAAAGCTTAGGTAAAATACATAATAATAATGTGCAAGGGGAGTATTATTTAACAGATGTTATAGGAATATTAAAGCAAGAAGGAAAAAAGATAGGGGCACTTCCTATTTCTTTTGAAGAAACTATGGGAGTTAATTCAAGAGTGCAACTTGCAGAAGCTGAAAAGGTTATGAGAAACAGAATAAGTAAAGCACATATGGAAAATGGAGTTACATTGATTGATTATAACAGTACATATATAGATATAGATGTTAAAATAGGAAAAGATACTATAATATATCCTGGGAGTGTTTTTCAGGGTAACACTGTTATAGGTGAAAATTGTGTTTTTTATCCTAATTCTAGAATACAAAATAGTATAATAGAAGATAATGTTACAGTGGAGAATTCAGTAATATTAGAAAGTAAAATAGGAGAAAATACTAATGTAGGGCCTTTTGCTTATATAAGACCTGAGACTGTAATAGGGAAGTCAGTAAAAATAGGCGATTTTGTAGAAGTGAAAAAGTCTACTATAGGAGATAATACAAAAGTATCTCATTTAACATATATAGGGGACGCTGAAGTTGGAGATAAGTGCAATTTTGGCTGCGGAACTGTTGTGGTAAACTATGACGGAAAAAGTAAGAACAAAACTTTAATTGGAAATAATTCATTTATAGGATGTAATACAAATTTAGTATCTCCAGTTAAAGTTAATGACAATACTTATATAGCTGCAGGTTCTACCATAACAGATGAAGTTCCCGAAGGAGCACTGGCAATAGCTAGGGCACGGCAAGTGAACAAAAAAGGTTGGGTGAATAAAAAAGGATTAAAGAAATAAAATTTTTAGGAGGCTTTACATAATGATAACCCATGGTAAAAATATTAAAATTTTTGCAGGAAATTCTCATCCTGATTTAGCTAAACAGATAGGTGATATTTTAGGCATTAAAGTTGGAGATTCTAAAGTCACAACTTTTAGTGATGGTGAGATATGTGTAAATATTAATGAAACAGTAAGAGGAATGGATGTATTTATAGTTCAATCAACTAATAATCCTGTAAATGATAATTTAATGGAACTCTTAATTATGATTGATGCCTTTAAGAGGGCATCGGCAGGAAGAATAACTGCAGTAATGCCTTATTATGGTTATGCAAGACAAGATAGAAAAGCTAAGGCGAGAGATCCAATTACAGCAAAGCTGGTGGCAGATATATTAACAGCTACTGGTGCAGATAGAGTACTTACAATGGATTTACATGCTTCACAGATTCAAGGATATTTTAATATACCTCTGGATCATCTTTTAGGAGCACCTATACTTGCAAAATATTTTATACAAAAAGGATTTGATGAGAAGGATGATGTAGTTGTAGTTTCTCCGGATCTTGGAAGCGTAACTAGAGCTAGAAAATTTGCAGATAAATTGCATGCGTCAATAGCTATTATAGATAAAAGAAGGCCTAGAATCAATGTATCAGAAATAATGAATATAATTGGAGATATAAAAGATAAAACTGTTATATTAGTAGATGATATGATAGATACAGCTGGGACAATAACAAATGGTGCTAATGCTCTTATGGAACGTGGTGCAAAAGAAGTTTATGCATGTTGTACTCATTCTGTGTTATCAGGGCCGGCAATAGAAAGAATACAAGATTCTGCCATAAAAGAATTGGTTATGCTAAATACAATAGACTTACCTGAGGATAAGATGTTAGACAAGTTCAAGATATTGACTGTAGCTCCAGTGTTTGCTGAAGCTATAAGAAGAATATATGAAGATATTTCAGTAAGTAAATTATTTGAGGATTAATAGTTAAAGGCATGTAGATTATTTTCTACATGCCTTTATATCGAGTAATTCTAAAGTTCATTTGTAACTTATTTGTAACTTTTCAAACTACATTATTATTTAGATAAAAATATATGATAGATTTAGTATAGGAATAATTATTTATTTGCAATTATATAGGAATATTTGGTTTTAAGACACAGATGAAGGGTATAATAATGTAATTTAATAATACAAAATGTAAGTATATATTTGTAATTTTAGGAGGGTAAGAAAATGGACGGGTCAATAGGTAAAATTTTAATCGTAGATGATGATGAAAATATATGTGATGTAATAAAAATGTATGTAGAGAATGCTGGTTATGAAGTACAGGTTGCCAATGATGGCAAGTCGGCAGAAACAGCATTTTTAGAATATAAACCAGATTTAGTACTTTTAGATATAATGCTTCCTAATGTTGATGGAATAGATGTACTCAAATGGATAAGAAAAGAACATGAAACTCCTGTAATTATGCTTACAGCAAAAGGAGAAACCTTTGATAAAGTTTTAGGGCTTGAACTTGGGGCAGATGATTATATAGTAAAGCCTTTTGAGCCTAAAGAGATGTTAGCAAGAATTAAAGCGGTGCTTAGAAGATACAGTGTAGATAATGAAAATAAAGAAGTATTGAAGTTTGAACAGTTAACTATTGATATAAATTCTTATACTGTTACCTATAGGAATGAAGATATAAAAATGCCGCCAAAAGAGTTTGAATTATTATATTATCTGGCTAATAATAAAAATAGGGTGTTTACTAGAGAACAGCTCTTATGTGAAGTTTGGGGATACGATTATCCGGGAGATTCTAGAACTGTAGACGTACATGTTAAAAGATTAAGAGAAAAACTTCAAGGAGGGCCTAACTGGCAAATAGAAACAGTATGGGGTGTTGGATATAAGTTTGAGGTGAAGTAGATGAAAAAGGGGTTGTTTTCAAAGCTTGTAGCTGCATTTACTGCAATTATTATAGTAAGTTTTGTAATGACAGCAGCTTTTTTATCATATTGGTTTGAGAGTTATTATTTTGAACAGAGAAAAAGTGAATTACTTAAGGAATCCCAATTTATAAAATATAAAGCACTTCAATATCTGGAAGGAGATGTTACCTCAGATGAAATAAATGAAACTCTGGCGTATATAGGAAATTACCTATCAGCAGATATATGGCTTGTAGATAATTATGGTTTTGTATACTCGGTATCAAAAAGTGAACACAAGGAGTTAACATCAACTCCTAAGCAGATAGTTACTAAAGATTTGGAGGACCTTAGAGAAAATAAAACTGTGGATAAAACAGAAAGCTATTCAGATATATTTGTGGCTCCAGTGCATACTTTTGAAATACCTATTTTTTCAAAAGGGGTCTTTAAAGGTGCTATAATTATGCATACTTCTATAAATGAACTAAAGGAGCCTTTAAAGAGAGTATATGAGATTATATGGGTGTCTGCAGTTTTTGCTATTGTAATATGCTGTGTTGTAATCTATTATCTTTCCCAGAGAATAATAATACATCCACTTAAAAAGATTAATTACGTTGCAGATAAGATATCAAAAGGAGAAGTAGAAAAAAGGGTCTATATAGATTCTAATGATGAGATTGGAGAACTTGGAAAGTCTTTTAACAGTATGGCGGATTCGCTGGAACAGGTGGAGAAAAATAGAAGGCAATTTATATCCAATGTATCCCATGAAATAAGATCTCCTTTAACTTCTATAAAAGGTTTTATAGGAGGGATGATTGATGGTGTTATTCCGGGTGAAAAACAAAATTATTATTTATCAGTTACTTACTCTGAAATACAGAGGCTTACTAGGCTTGTAAATGATCTTTTAGATTTATCGGCTATCGAAGCCGGACAATTCAAACTTAGAATAGAGAAATTAGACATAAACGAAATTATAAGGTTGTGTGTTATAAAATTTGAAACTAAAATAAAGGATAAAAGATTAAAAGTAGATGTAGTTATGGAAAATAACAAACTTTATGTAGCTGCAGATAGAGATAGAATAAATCAAGTAGTTACAAATTTAATAGATAATGCGGTTAAGTATGTAAATGAAGGTGGAAATATAAAAATTTCAACTAAGACCAAGGGAGAAAAAGCATTTATATCTGTCTATAATGATGGTGCAGGTATACCGGAACTAGAATTAAAACATATATGGGATAGATTTTATAAATTAGATAAGTCCAGAACTTCAAAAGTCAGTACAGGACTTGGGCTTTCTATTGTAAGAAGTATACTAACCCAACTGGGAGAAGATATATGGGTTGAGAATAAGGAATCTGGTGGAATTATATTTGCATTTACTTTAAAAAGGGTTTAAGAAATTATTACATTCCGTTCATATTTGTGTAAAATTTTTTTATTATAATAACTCTAAATTTTAGAGATTATGAGGTGTATTTAATGGATGATAACAACAGATATGAGAACGTAAGAGATGTTCACTGGGAAAAGGTAGAAGTAGATACTGCAAAGATAAAATTTGTAAATATTAAGAGGCAGCCAAATATAAGAACATTGGCTAAATTATTTTGTTTTATATTGGTAGCGGCAATTTCTGGAGGTATATCTGGAGCTTATATAGTGAACAGAAGAGAAAATGCTAAAATTTATACACCTGATAATCAGTTATTGGTCGAATCTAATAAAAATACTGAAAAACAAGAAGATGCATCTGAAGGGTTTTATTCTAACTCTATAGCAAAGATAGCGCAAACAGTAGGCCCATCAGTAGTTGGTATAAGCAATAAAGCGGAAGGATATTTTGGTTTGCAAGATGTGGGAAGTGGTTCTGGTATAATAATTGATTCAAATGGATATATAGCAACTAATTATCATGTAATAGAAGGGGCAGATAAGGTTACTGTGAGACTTTCTAGTGGCAAAGTTTTGGATGCTTCTATATTAGGAGTAAATCAGGGGGCTGATTTGGCTGTTATAAAGGTGAATGCTAAAAATCTTCCTGTAGTTAAATTTGGAGATTCATCAACAGTAAAAATAGGGGATATTGTAGTTGCCATAGGAAATTCTTTAGGTCAAGAATTTCCTAGTGTTACGGCAGGTATAATAAGTGCGTTAAATAGGAAAATAGAGTATAATGGTTCCGTATATAAAGTTATTCAGACGGATGCAGCAATAAACCCGGGAAACAGTGGCGGGGCTCTTTGTGATATAAAAGGTTATGTCATAGGTATAAATAGCTTAAAGCTAGGTTCTGATTCCAATATAGCTGGTATAAATTTTGCAATAAATATAAATGATGCAAGAAACATAATAAATTCACTTATGAGTTATGGAGAAGGTTCAAAGCCTTATTTAGGTATATATGGTGAGGGCGTGGTATCACAGGATAATAAAATTCAGGGCATATATGTTCAGCAGGTTGAGAAAAATAGTGGAGCTGCAGCTTCAGGTATAAAGCCTACTGATATATTGATGGATATAGATGGCAGGCCAGTAAAAAATTTATCTGACATAGAAGAAATATTGCAAGGACATAAAGTAGGAGATAAAGTTTTGGGCAGAATATGGAGAAATGGTAGGATTATTAACACGCAAATAGTTCTTTCTGGAAATAATGAAAGTAAATAAAGAGACTTTATAAGTCTCTTTATTATTTATGTTTTTTGGTATAATATATTATTTAGATAATAATTTTAATTTAGTGCTGAGATTGGAGTAAGAACATGTTTTTAATAGTTGGATTAGGAAATATAGGTGTTAAGTATAAGCACACAAGACATAATATTGGATTTGATTTTATAGATTTAGTAAGCAAGAAGTATAATATTCCTTTAAATAGGGAAAAATTTAAAGGAATTTATGGAGAAGGTATCATAGAGGGTAATAAAGTGATACTATTAAAACCAAGTACTTATATGAACTTAAGTGGGGAGAGTGTGAGAGAAGCTGTAGATTTTTACAAAATTAAAACTGATCATATAATAATTGTATATGATGATATAAATATTGATATTGGAAGATTTAGAATAAGAACTCATGGAAGTGCCGGAGGGCACAATGGTATAAAGAATATAATATTAAATTTAGGAACTGATATGTTTCCTAGAATAAAAATAGGTGTGGGACAGCCTGATACAGGGCTTGTATCTTATGTTTTGGGAAGGTTTTCTGAAGGTGATAGGCTTAATATGGAAAAGGTTTTAGAAATTGTTTTAGAGGCATTAGAGTGTATTATGAATTTGGATATAGAAATAGCTATGAATAAATTTAATGGATTTAAGTTATAAATTCTATATAAAGTTGGTTTGAAACCGTGTAGTTTCTTTAATAATATAAAGAGACTAACGGTTATTGTGCGTTTGATTTTAATATGTAGTGTAATTTTTCATCTGTTAATGAGAGTGATTATTTTCAGGTGCCTAATATGAATAAATTTTATAGGGTGGTTGTTAGAATGAGACTAGGTGGACTTATGGAACCTATCAGGAAAAGTGGTGAATTTAAAAATATTATAGCTGGAATAACCAAAAAAGATTTTCCTATAGCAGTGTTTGGACTTTCGGAATCAGCTAAAAGTTATTTAATATATGGAGTGTATAATGAGCAAGACAAGCCTTTTTTAATTATTACTCATAGTGATGTGGAAGCTAGAAAATTATATGAAGATTTGTCCTTTTATGTACCACAGGTATATTATTTTCCTACTAAAGAAGTTGTGTTCTATAATATAGATGCTGTATCTGGGGATTTAAGGTGGGAAAGGTTAAAGGTTATAAGAGAAATGTTAAATCCAGGTAAAAAAATTATAATAACTTGTGTGGAATCCCTGGCACCGGTATATATACCTGTAGAATTATATAAAAATTATATGTTTAAAGTATGTGTGGGAGATAAATTAGATTTAAAAAGTATTAGTGAAAAATTGATACAGTGTGGGTATGAGAGAAGTGAAATTGTAGATGCAAAGGGTCAATTTTCTATAAGAGGGGGCATAATGGATGTATATTCTCCTATTTCTCCAGAACCATATAGAATAGAATTGTTTGGGGATGAAGTGGAATCAATTAGAAATTTTAATTTAGAATCTCAGAGAAGTATTGAAAAGATAGATAGTATAGAAATATTTGCGGCCAAAGAAATTATATTTGACAGACAGCGAATTGAAGCGGGAAAAAGTAGAATAGAAAAGGATTTAGCAATAATAGTAGAAAAATTAGAAAAAAGTAAAAACAATGAAGCTGTAGAAAAAATAAAAACAATAACAAATAAAAACTTAGAGAGTCTTCAAGAGACGTGGACATTTGAAAGTGTTGATAGTTTTTTACCATATTTTTATGATAATACTTCTTCTTTTTTGGATTATGTAAAAGATTACTTTATAGTTGTAGATGATATAAAAAGATGTTATGGAAAGTTAGATAGTGTATATTTTGAGTTTGAGGAAAATTATAAAAGTTTTTTAGAAAGGGGTAATGTATTACCTGGACAGAGTAGAATGTTAATTAATGAAGCTCAATTAACTGATGAAATTAGTAATAGAGAACTTATTATATTAGATGCTATTGCAAAATCTATTAAACAACTTCCACCAAGGTTGATAGTAAATTTTGCTCAGATAACTTTGAATAATTACCAGGGGAAAGTAGATTTACTTATTGAAGAAATAAAGCATAAAAAATCTAAAAATTTTAAGATTTTAATATTATCGGGTACTAGGGCCAGGGGGGAAAGGCTAGTTGATACCTTAAGAGATAGAGATATTGAAAGTAGTTATAAAGATGTTATACATGAGATTAAACCCGGTGAAGTAATTATAACTTTTGGAAGTCAGTTGAAGGGATTTGAGTATCCGGAATTAAAAATAAGTGTTATTTCAGATAAAGAGGTTTTTGGAGAAGCTAAAAGAAAAAGTGCCAGGAAAACTATCAAAAAAGGAACAAATAAAATTAAAAGTTTTACAGAACTTAAGCCAGGAGATTTTGTTGTTCATGTAAATCATGGTATAGGAGTATATAAGGGTATAAAACAGCTGGAGCTTCAAGGGCATAAAAAAGATTATTTAGAACTTATGTATGAATCGGAGGATAAATTATATGTACCCGTAGAGCAGCTTGATATGGTACAAAAATACATAGGTTCTGAGGGAAAAAGCCCCAAAATAAATAAGCTGGGAAGTTCAGAATGGGCTAAAGTTAAAAAGAAAGTAAAGAAATCCATAGAGGAGATAGCTGAAGATTTAATAAAATTATATGCTATTAGATCTACTTTAAAAGGACATAGATATTCAGAAGATACTGTATGGCAAAAACAGTTTGAAGATGAATTCCCATATGAAGAGACCCCGGATCAGTTAACAACCATAGAGGATATAAAAGTAGATATGGAATCAGATAAAGTAATGGATAGATTACTTTGTGGAGATGTAGGATATGGCAAAACGGAAGTTGCTGTAAGAGCAGCTTTTAAAGCTGTAATGGATGGTAAGCAGGTAGCTTTTTTAGTTCCGACCACAATACTGGCACAACAGCACTATAATAATTTTATTCAGAGATTTTCGGATTTCCCTGTAAAAGTAGATATGATAAGTAGATTTAAAACTCCTGCTCAGCAAAAAGCTGCTATAAAAGCTCTTAAAATTGGAGAAGTAGATATACTTATTGGAACTCATAGAATACTCCAGAAAGATATACAATTTAAGGATCTAGGGCTTCTTATTATAGATGAAGAGCAGAGGTTTGGAGTTAGCCATAAAGAAAAAATAAAGCAGATAAGAAAGAATATAGATGTGTTGACTTTAAGTGCCACACCTATACCTAGGACACTGCATATGTCTCTTGTAGGAGTGAGGGATATAAGTGTTATAGAAACACCTCCAGATGAAAGATATCCTATACAAACTTATGTAGTAGAATATAATGATCAGTTAATTAGAGATGCCATATTAAGAGAATTAAGTAGAGGAGGACAGGTTTACTTTGTATATAATAGAGTTGAGAATATAAAAGAAATGGCATCTTATATATCCAAATTAATTCCAGAAGGTAAGGTGGCAGTGGCCCACGGTCAAATGCAAGAAAGGGAACTTGAGGGAATAATAATGGATTTTATGAAAAATGAATATGATATTTTAGTATCTACTACCATTATAGAAACTGGCATGGATATACAAAATGTAAATACCATGATAATATATGATGCTGATAAAATGGGGTTATCGCAACTATATCAATTACGGGGAAGAGTTGGAAGAACTAATAGAATAGCTTATTGTTATTTGAGTTACCGTAAAGATAAGGTACTTAAAGAAGTAGCAGAAAAGAGACTTAAGGTTATTAAAGAATTTACCGAGCTAGGTTCTGGATTTAAAATAGCGTTAAAAGATTTAGAAATAAGAGGGGCAGGTAATATGATGGGGGCCTCTCAACATGGGCATATGGCGGCTATAGGATATGACTTATATTGTAGGATGTTAGAGGATTCCATAAAATTGATAAAAGGTGAAATAGATAAAGAACCAGTGGAAACTACGGTAGAATTGAAAGTAGATGCTTATATACCAGACAAGTATATAGAGAATGAAGTTCAAAAAATAGAAATATATAAAAAGATAGCAGCTATAAGTTCTTATGATGATATGCTAGATGTAAAAGAGGAATTAGAGGATAGGTTCTATGATATACCTGTGTCAGTCTATAATTTAATGGATATAGCATATATAAGAAGTATAAGTAAAGACCTAGGAATAGAATCTATAAAGGAGTCGAAAAATGAAGTGATCTTTACATTTCAAGGTGAAGATAGATTTGATAAGAATATACTGAGGGCATTGATTAAAACTTATTCTGGGAAAATAGTTCTAAAAATGAATAAAAAACTTAGTTTTGGATATACATTAAAAGATGTAAAGAGGGAAAACCTTCTAAGTAACATTAAGGAAATTGTTAAATATATGATACAAATATATGAACAAAAATAGTTTTGTAGTGAAAATACTTTTGTGTTAAAATAAATTTGTATTTTGTAAAATACCAAAAAGAGTGGGGGAATAAACTGTGAGAAATATAAAAAGATTGACAGCTGCTGCATTTATAACAATGTTTGTATTTTCGACTGCTGGATGTAATATGATAGAGAAAACACCAGAAGCTATAGCTAATAGCACGGTAGCAGTGGTTAATGGAGAAAAAATCACAAGAAGTGATTTAGATAAAGATCCAAATACAATGCAATTAATAAGTCAAATCAAACAGCAATATGGAGAAAACTATGAAAAGAATGAAGATGCTATTAATACTATAAAGACTCAAAAAGAGCAGATACTTGATGATTTGATTACAAATAAAGTAGTTGAACAAAAAGCTAAAGAATTAAAACTTTTACCAGAGGAGAGTAAATTGAAATCTGATATGGAGGATAAGATTAAACAAATTAAACAACAAAACTTTGGTAATAACGATGAACAGTTTGAAGCCGCATTGAAGGCGCAAGGGTTTACGGAAGAATCGTTTAAGAGTATGTTTCTATCTCAATTGAGGACTCAGGAGATACTGGAGAAGGTAAGTGATAGTATTGCAAAAAATATAAAAATAACCGATAAGGAAATTGAAGATTACTATAATGCCAATAAAAATAAATTTACAGAGCAGCCTAATAAAATGCATTTGGCTCATATATTGGTAAAAACTGAAGATGAGGCTAAGAAGGTAAAAAAGAGATTAGATGATGGAGAGGATTTTGCAACAGTTGCAAAAGAAGTATCCCAAGATACAGCTACTAAAGACAAGGGTGGAGATTTGGGAACTGTAAATTATGATAATTCAGGACTTGATGCTGATTTTATGGCAGGAGCTTTGGCACTAAAGGAAGGTGCTATATCAGAACCTGTTAAAAGTAGTTTTGGATACCATATAATAAAATGCATAAGTAAAGAAGAATATCCAGTTAAACCTCTTAGTAAAGTTAAGGATCAAATAAAAACACAATTAGAAAGCGATAAAAAGAACAGCTTAGTTTCTCAAAAAATTCAGGAATGGAAAAAAGCTTCAACTATAGATAAGAAAGAAAAGAATATTATGTAGTCAGAATTTACATATAAAATGTATAAAAACCTTAAAAAAGAACTATATTACAAATTATAATAGTTCTTTTTAAGGTTTTTTCTAATTTAAATAACAATTGTGTATAAAATTTCATGTTTAGAAAGATAATAATAATACAAGTTATATATTATTTTTTAAGGAGGAATCAATTAAGTATGAAAGCAACAGGAATTGTTAGAAGGATAGACGATTTAGGTAGAGTTGTAATACCAAAAGAAATAAGAAGAACCCTTAGAATAAGAGAAGGAGATCCTTTAGAGATATTTACAGACAGGGAAGGAGGAGTTATTCTAAAAAAGTATTCTCCTATTGGAGAATTAAGTGATTTTTCAAAGGGATATACAGAATCACTTCAGCAAACTATAGGTCATATAGTTATGATTTGTGATAAGGATAGCATGGTATCAGTAACTGGTACACCAAAAAAAGAATATTTAGAAAAGAAAATAAGCCCTGAATTAGAAAAATTAATAGAAGATAGAAAAACAGTTTCAACATCAAGGGAAGAAAATCAGATTATTCCCTTATATGATGATGAAGATATAGAAAATAAGTACTCTGCACAGGTTATATGTCCTATAATAGCAGGAGGAGATGCAATCGGAGCAGTAATAATAGTATCTAAAGAAGAAACTAAGTTTGGAGATGTAGAAGTCAAATTAGCTGAAACTGCATCATCCTTTTTAGGAAAGCAAATGGAACAATAGATAATGGTGGCAGCGTAGCTGCCATTTATATTTTGCCTCGAATAGCTAGCACTGCTATGCGTCTGATGTAAGTTCTTTCAAGATTCATATGAAGCAAAACACTGCTCATAGGCAAATTCCACATGAATCTAAAAATCACTTGATACATTAAAACATTATTGGCTGAAATATAAAAAATATTCACTTAAAGTAATAATGCCTTCCGGTTTTAAATAATTATAAACAGGGGAATAAATTGTTTGCAACTATAGTAATCTGGAGGTATATTTATGAAAAAACAATCGCTTATAAAAGGTACTATTATATTAGGGGCGGCAGGGATAATAGCTAAATTTCTAGGGTTATTTTTTAGATGGCCTCTTCAAATGCTTATTGGAGACGAAGGTGTTGGGTATTATCAAATGTCTTTTCCCCTGTATATGTTTTTTATTGCGGTAGCATCAGGCATACCGGTAGCAGTGTCCAAAATGGTATCTGAAAGAAATGCTACAGGGGATTATGAAGGAGTAATTCAGGTACTTAGAAAGTCTGTACTTCTAATGTTTGTTTTAGGGACAGGTTTTACAGCTATACTTCTTATATTTTCTAACCCTATCATACATTTTTTGAAATGGGATAAAAAATCGTATTATTCCTTAGTGGCAATTGCGTTTGCACCTATGTTTATATCTATAATGAGTGCTTTCAGGGGATTTTTTCAAGGACTTCAAAATATGAATTATACTGCCATATCTCAAATTATAGAGCAAATAGGAAGAATATTGGTAGGAGTTGGACTTGCGTATTTGCTTTTGCCTAAGGGTATAGAGTATTCTGCAGGAGGGGCGGCACTGGGAGCGGCAGCAGGGGGGATCTTTGGAGGAGTATATTTGATAATCAAATATATTTATGTAAGAAGACAAATAAGTGTATTTAAAGTATCAGACAATAAAGATATATTAACTAAATTACTGTATATAGCAGTTCCTGTATCTTTAGGAGCAGCTGTAAGCAGTATAATGAGTCTTATAGACTCAGCTCTGGTGCCGCAGAAATTATTAGAAGCAGGATTTACATATAGGGATGCTGCCATATTATATGGGCAACTTACGGGAAAAGCCTTTATATTAATAAATGTGCCTCTCACACTATCTGCTGCGTTATGTGCTTCTTTAATGCCTATAATTGCAGAATCACATGTATTAAACAAAAAAGCTGATGTTATAAATAAGGTGGATTTATCCTTTAGACTTTCTACTGTAATTGGATTTCCATCTGTGTTAGGATTATATACTCTGGCATATCCAATTTTAAATCTGATATTTCCAGGTCAATCTGCTGGGTTTGAAATACTTCAGTATTCAGCCATATGTATTCCATTTATAATATTGGTGCAAACATCTACGGCTATATTACAAGGGGTAGGGTATTATATTAGACCAGTACTTAATTTGGGGGTAGGATGTGTTGTGAAAATAATTATAACTTTATTTATGGTACCTGTGCCTTCCGTAAATATTTATGGAGCTATTATAGGAAGCATAGCTGGATATGCTATAACATGTATTTTAAATATAATATTTTTAAGTAGAAATCTGAGGATAAATATAAATTATTTTCAAACTATGGTTAAGCCAGCATTTGCTTCCTTATTTATGATAGTATCTGTTGTAATTATCTATTGTTATGTCTATAATTATACCATGAGTAGC
The DNA here is from genome assembly GCF_045310515.1 of Candidatus Clostridium eludens. Classification (NCBI taxonomy): domain Bacteria; kingdom Bacillati; phylum Bacillota; class Clostridia; order Eubacteriales; family Clostridiaceae; genus Clostridium; species Candidatus Clostridium eludens. The sequence continues at coordinate 164,081 of NZ_JBJHZX010000006.1, forward strand.
AGAATAGCTTGTTTTCTAGCTATTATTTCAGGTTTAATTATATATATTCCGCTTATAGTTGTATTTAGGATATTTAAATATAGTTATATAAAAAGTAGATTTTTAAAAAGATAAAGGAGAGATTACAATTGATTAAAATAGTGGGTTTAGGTCCTGGTTCGGTGGATTCCCTCACCATTGGTACTATTGATATACTTAAGAATACAGATAAAATTTATTTAAGGACAGAAAAACATCCTACTGTAAATTATTTAAAACAATTAGATATTAATTTTGAAACTTATGATTATATATATGATAAAGAAGAAAAATTTGAAGACGTATATAATTGTATTGCACAAGATCTAGTATGTAAGGAAAGGAAATTCAAACAAATAGTTTATGCAGTACCAGGGCATCCTTTGGTAGCGGAAAAATCTGTTATGTTATTGTTAAATTTGTGTAAAGAACAATCTATAGATGTACAAATAATACCTTCAGTTAGTTTTATAGATGTTATTATGGAAAGGTTAAAAATAGATATAGTTGAAGGAGTAAAGATAATAGATGCTTTTGATATAAAGAATCATTTGATGGATAAAAGAGCGGCAATAATAATAACCCAGGTATATGATAGACTAATTGCTTCTGAGGTGAAATTAGCCCTTATGAATTATTATAAAGATGATACATATATATATTTTATAAGGGCTGCAGGGGTAAGAGAAGTTGAAAGTATAAGAAAAATTAAATTATATGAGCTAGATAGACAAACTGACATAGATTATTTAACTTCAATTTATGTACCTAAAAGTTTAGAAATTACATATGATTTGAAGGATTTATTAGATATAATGGAGAAATTAAGGAGTGAAACAGGATGTCCATGGGACAAAGAACAGGATCATGATAGCTTAAAAAAATATCTTATAGAGGAAAGTTATGAGGTTATAGAATCTATAGAGGAAAAAAATGATATAAAATTGGTAGAGGAGTTAGGCGATGTATTACTACAGGTAATTTTTCATTGCCAAATAGCAAAAGAAGAAGGATTTTTTAATATTAATGATGTGATTAGAGCTATATGTGATAAAATGGTAAAGAGACATCCACATGTATTTGGAAATATGGAAATTAACAATTCTAAGGAGGTGCTAATAAGCTGGGATAAAATAAAGAAAAAAGAACAAGGGTTAAAAACATATACAGATGAACTGAAGCATGTTGCTAAAACTTTGCCGGCTTTGATGAGAGCTTGTAAGGTTCAAGAGAAAGCTGCAAAGGTAGGTTTTGACTGGGAAAAGGTTGAATATGCCTTAGATAAGGTGCTAGAAGAATATTATGAAGTCAAAGACGTATATAAAGGCGAACAAAAGGTAAAAATACTAGAAGAAATAGGGGATTTAATATTTGCAAGCGTAAATGTTGCAAGATTCCTTGACATTGACCCCGAGTTTGCATTAAATTATACTATAGAGAAATTTATAAGCCGTTTTGCATATATAGAGGAAAATGCTAGAGCTCATGGTCTGGATATGACAAGTATGACATTAGATGAAATGGATGAACTTTGGGAAGAAGCTAAAAATAAGTTTTAAATACTTTGTATAAAAAAGAAGGAATTTTTGATTGCGTATAGAATATGCTAATATGCCTATATAAAAGCATTCTTAAGTAAATCATTAAGTGACCATAGCTCTAAGATATATACAAATATACATAGTAAATGTTAAAAATATTTCTTGTGTATTATCTAAATGTATTTAAGGTTCATCCAGTGACTTTGTAATATGATATTCCGAAAATAATACAGATGTATTTAAAATAGGTATTCTCAGTGTATAATTGATAATAAATGTTAGTTATCACAAGATATAGGGATGAGCCTGTATTTGTTGGTTAGATTAAACTTTAGTTAAAAATTTTAATTTAAGAATAACCAAAGCTTCGTTTATAGTATAGGTATGTATATTTGTGTACTTTTATCTATAAAAATAAGAGGAGGTAAGAAAGATGAATAAGTCAGAATTAATTGTTGGTATAGCAGAAAAATCTAAATTAACGAAAAAAGATGCAGAAGCAGCTTTAAAAGGGTTTATAGAAAGTGTAGAGGAGACGTTGGAAAGAGGAGAAAAAGTTCAACTAGTAGGATTCGGAACATTTGAAACAAGAAAAAGGGCTGCAAGAATTGGAAGAAATCCAAGGACTAAAGAAGAAATAACTATACCAGAATCAACAGTTCCTGTATTTAAAGCTGGGAAAGAATTTAGGGAGAAAGTAAATAAATAAGTATATTTTGTACGAAAAGCCTGGATGGAAATCTAGGTTTTTCGTTTTCAATATGTAAAAAATAAGTAGCAAGTCAAACATGCATTAATTGGAGGAATTAATATGAGATTGGATAAATATCTTAAAGTGTCTAGAATAATAAAAAGAAGAACCATAGCAAAAGAAGCATGTGAGGGAGGGCGAGTTAGTATAAATGACAAAATAGCCAAACCTAGTACAGAAGTTAAAGAGGGAGATATAATAGAAATTAAATATGCAAATAAGACCTTAAAGGCAAAAATTTTAGGCATTCAAAATCATGTTAAGAAAGAGGATGTTCAAGATATGTATGAAATAATCTCAAATTAAGAATATATAGTAATATAATTCTTTTTAGCCGCATATATTATTATATGTGGAGGGGATGTTTTATGGAGAAAAAGGAAATAAATATGGAAGATAAAAAAAGTCTATTGAGTCTTGAAGGTAGAAGAAAGCTGATACTGACTGGTATTATTGAAGTAGTAAGTTTTAATGAAGACCAAATAGTTTTAAATACTAATCTTGGAACCCTCAATATAAAAGGAAAAGCTTTAAAAATGAACAAGCTAGATGTACAAAACGGTGATGTCATTATAATAGGAGTTATAAATTCCTGTGCATATACAAGTAGTGAACCTAAGAAAAAAAGGCAAAATTTAATATCGAGAATATTTAAATAATAAAAGTATGGATTTATAAATAAAAGGTATAATTGATTAGGAAAGGGTTATTATGATTATATCAATAGGAGAGCAGATTCGACTTATAATATTTAGTATCATGGCAGGAATAATAACCGGGATATTGTTTGATTTTTATAGGTTAATACGAGGATTTTCCAATTTGAGTAAAATAATAATATTCATAGAAGATACGTTGTTTTGGATATTTGCAGCTATAATTGTATTTGTGTTTTTACTTTATACTAATTATGCTTATATGGGAATGTACGCATATGTTTTACTAGCTGTAGGCATATATATATATATGAAATTTTTTAGTAATGTGTTCGTAAAATTTCATCAAAAATTGTTTAAAGTATTGGGAAGAGCTTTTAGGATAATTATAAATATATTAGCATATCCTTTTCAGTATGTTATTTATAGTATTGCAAGAAAAAATAAAAAAAATTATAAAAATTAACTTGAAGAAAATTAAAAATCAAATTACAATATAAGTATAGTACTATCCAGATGATATATTGGGTAATGTTGTGAGAAAGAATGTGTACAGTAAGTAGTTGAAACTATAGGAAACTGGTGATTATTAATGAAAATAAAAATTAAATGGAAAAATATAATTTTTTTATTAATAATTATATACATGGTATATATTTTTATAAATCAACAAATTACTATGATTAATATAAGAAAACAAATTGCTGAGAGAAAACTTGAACAGATGAGGATAAAAGATAAAAATCAAAAATTACAGGATGAAATTAAGATGTCTACATCTAATACTTACATAGAAAAGTTAGCTAGAGAAAAATTAGGTCTTATTAATGAAGGTGAAACTCCTGTAATAGACAAAAAAAACTAATAGTCATTTATACTATAATAAATAATAAAAGTAGACTTTATATATGTCTACAGAAATTATGGAGGATAAATTATTGTGGAAGCAGGAAAAATTTCTGGGAGAGATCCAAGAAGTCCTACTCTGATGGTAGAGAAAAAGATTATATTATATAGTATTATTTTTAAGGAGGAGTCTTTTTAATATGACCTTAAAGGCAGGAAGCATACTAGAGGGTACAGTAATTAATATTACCAGTTTTGGAGCTTTTGTAGATGTCAATGGTAAAACTGGATTAGTGCATATATCTGAAGTGTCAGATACTTATGTTAAAAATATAAGAGATTATTTGAAGGAAAAGGATAAGATAAGGGTTAAAATAATTTCTATTGATGATAATGGTAAGATAAGTTTATCTATGAAGCAAGCTGAAAAGGATAAAAAGAGCTTAAGACCCCAGGAAATAGATTGGCAAAAGGAAAAAAGCAGGAATAATCAAGGTAGTTTCGAAGATAGATTATCTAAATTCTTAAAGGATAGTGAAGAGAGATTTCAAGATATTAAAAAGCATCAAGATTCAAAGGGTAAGGGGTATAAAAAGTCATCTAACTATTAATAAGATGTGCTAAAGAGGCTGCGGCAGCCTCTTTATTATTTTATGAAATTAAAAAGTTTTATAAAATGGTTGACAATAAAATATTTATCATATATAATAATTTATGTCGTCAAAGTAAGACGTTGTTGCTGGAGTGGCGGAACAGGCAGACGCACAGGACTTAAAATCCTGCGGGCTTTAAAACCCGTACCGGTTCGATTCCGGTCTTCAGCACCAAAATGACGCGGGGTGGAGCAGTTGGTAGCTCGTCGGGCTCATAACCCGAAGGTCGTAGGTTCAAGTCCTTCCCCCGCAACCAAATTCTATATGAGGCGGAATAGCTCAGTTGGCTAGAGCATTCGGTTCATACCCGAAGTGTCGTAGGTTCAATTCCTATTTCCGCTACCAATGTCATTAAAACTAGCTGGAGTGGCGGAACAGGCAGACGCACAGGACTTAAAATCCTGCGGGCTTTAAAACCCGTACCGGTTCGATTCCGGTCTTCAGCACCAAAATTGACGCGGGGTGGAGCAGTTGGTAGCTCGTCGGGCTCATAACCCGAAGGTCGTAGGTTCAAGTCCTTCCCCCGCAACCAAAATTACATATAAGGCGGAATAGCTCAGTTGGCTAGAGCATTCGGTTCATACCCGAAGTGTCGTAGGTTCGATTCCTATTTCCGCTACCAGAAGCTTGCAAGTTTTTTGCAAGCTTTTTTTATGATTTCAAAATATTTGAGTTTTATAGGTAAAATATTCCACAATGTTCAAAATTTTATGGATTCTATATAAAAAATATAAGCTTATTTTTATTAATGTAATTATATAAAGTAAAAACTGAGAAAAACATAGAAATTATTGTCCTAAAAAAAATATACTATCATTTCACTTTATGACATTTATTTCCAGAAATTACTGGTATAATTATTAACAGTAATTTTATAAGGTGGGTGGTATAATGCAATATGGAGCAGAGGTTTTTACTTATCAAAGAACAGAAAAGTCAAAGGGTGAAGAAAAAAAACACAAATCTGAACAATTGAGAAATACAATAAAAATGATATTTTATTGTTTATCTGGATTTTTAGTAGCAAGGGTTATGATGGTAAATCTCATGGCTCCTTTTGGAATAGCTTTTTTTATATCTATGGCTTTATGTGAAAGAAAAAAACCGGCATTGGCAGCGGGAGTCGGTACACTACTTGGATATGTTTCGATATATGGAAATGTAAAATATCTTCCATCATATTGTATAGTAACTGTTACATTGACGTCTCTAAATTATATATTCAATGATATTGCTAAGGTTAAAAAACTAATTTTGCTATTTTCCTTCACGTTTTTAGAATTTTTAGCTTATAAGTTTTTCATAGTTAAATTTTCACTGGGGGTAGCTGCATTTAATTCTATGTTTGAAGTTATGTGTATATTCCCATTATATTTTATTATTAATTATTCTATAATATGTTTTAATCAATTAAAAACCAGACACTTGTATAGTAGTGAAGAGATAATTAGTATGTCTATAACTACCTCTTTAATTATAGCCGGAACTTGGGGTACAGTTATTCAAGGGCTATCTGTCAGAAATATAATAGCGCTAACTTTTATACTTATATTAGGTTATGTAAAAGGAAGTGCCTCAGGTGCTGCAGGGGGTATAGCTATGGGGGCCATAATAGGAGTGACATCTAATGATATGATGACCTATGTTTCAGTTTATGGCCTATGCGGACTTATATCAGGCTTATTTAGAGAAACAGGTAAATGGATGAGTGGTGCTGGATATATTATAGGATTTGCTGTATTAAAGATGTACTCTAATATAGGTTCACAATTTAAAATAATAGAAGTAATTATAAGTTGTATTATATATTTTATAATACCGCAAAATATATATAGAAGAATGGAACTAGAATTAGATTGGCAGAAAAAGCAGGAGCGTTTAAAAGAAAATTATGCAGATAAAATTAAGTCTATTTTTATGCATAGGCTTGATAGTTTTTCTCATGTGCTAACTGACATATCTTCTGTTCTTTCTAGATTAGCTAATAATGATAAACTTACTATGAAAAATAAAAGTAGTGCCCTTGTAGAAAATTTGGCAGATAGAGTTTGTTCTAGCTGTGATATGAATAATATGTGTTGGAGGAGAGAAACCTTTTATACATATAATGCATTTCTAGAATTAATACAAAATTACCAGGATAATAAAAAGTATATTCCTGAGGAATTGCAGAAAAAATGCACCAGGAGAACCCTGCTTTTAAAGAATACCAGAGAAATTGTGAATAATTACATTGTAAATGAAGTATGGAGAAGCAGGCTGGGGGAATGTAGAGAATTGCTGGCATCCCAGATAGGGAATATGGGAAGGACTGTAGGTGAGATAGTACAGGATTTAAGTTCGGACATAAGATTTAATCCATCAGTAGAAAATAATATACGAAGAATTCTAAATAAAAATAATATACATTATAAAGATATATTTTGTTTCAATGATAAAAATGCACACCTGGTCATAAATTTATCTATGGAGGCTTGCGGAGGGAGACAAGATTGTATTAAAAAAGTATTACCCTTAATAAACAATGTAACTGGAAAACTCATGGGATTAAGTAAGGATAACTGTGATATAAATTTTTCATCTAATAGTTGTAATATAGCTTTTGAAGAAACTCCTAAATACCATATTATCACCCATGTAATTAGTGAATGCAAACATGGGGAAAAGTATAATGGAGATAGCTATAGTTTTGGTAAATTACCAGATGGTACTTATATGACAATAATAAGTGATGGAATGGGTTCGGGTCCTTTAGCAGGAGAAGAGAGTAATGCTGCTGTTGAACTCATAGAAAGATTTGCAAAGGCAGGTTTTAATAAAATGACTGCTATTAATACAGTGAATTCTATTATGAGTATTAAATTTGCTGAAGATGAAAAATTTTCTACATTAGATCTGAGTAGTATAAACTTGTACAAAGGAGAAGTAGATTTCATGAAAGTTGGAGCTACAGCTAGTTTTATAAAAAGGGGAGATGATATTATAATTATAAAATCAAAGACACTTCCTATAGGTATATTAGATAAGCCTGATGTAGATATAATAAGTAAGTCAGTGATAAATGGAGATTTCATAATAATGGTTAGTGATGGTATTATTGATTATAATAGTGAAGCAGCAGGAAATTTTCAATGGATGATAGAATTTTTAAGGGAGTTAGACTGCACTGAACCTAAAGATATGTGTGAGAAAATTATAAATAAGTCTAAAGAATTATCTGGAGGCAAGGTAAAAGATGATATGACAGTAATAGTAGAGAAAGTTTATACACTTTATTGACATGGATTAAAGAAACAATCAATAATCTAAAATGCAGATTTATGTTCATTTTCCATCAAAAAATACTGTATTTATGTTATAATTGGTTTGTTAAAAAATATTAATTAGATGAATAAATGAGCTGCCAATTTGTACAGTAGAAATTCATGTTATAGGAATTAAATGATGCTTAGGAAGTGTTTGTGGTGATAGAGGGCGTACTCAATACTATAGAAGAAAATAAAATGTTTAATAAAGGTGATAAGGTAATAGTAGCCGTGTCAGGAGGACCTGATTCTATGTGCTTATTACACATATTATACGTTCTACAAAAAAAATTAGGAATAACATTGTATGTAGCTCATGTAAATCACTGTTTAAGAGGCGAAGAGGGAAATAAGGATGAGGAATATGTAAAAACAGTTTGTGAAAAATTATCTATTCAATTTAAAAGTTTAAGGATAGATGTAAATCGTATTGCTAAGGAAAAAAGTATATCCTGTGAGAGTGCAGGTAGAGAAGTAAGGTATAAATTTTTTGAAGAATTTAAAAACCAGTTAAAAGCTGAAAAAATAGCTATAGCCCACAATGCTAATGATCAGGCCGAAACTGTTCTAATGAGAATTATGAGAGGAGCAGGGCTGCAGGGGTTAACCGGTATAAATCCTGTAAGAGATAATGTTTTTGTGAGACCTCTAATATGTACTACCAGAGGTGAGATTGAGAAATATTGCTATAATAATAATCTTCATCCTAGAATTGATAAAACTAATTTAGAAACTATATATTCTAGGAATAAAATAAGGTTAGAACTTATACCATATATACAGAAGAATTTTAATAAGGATATAATCACGGTATTAAATAGACTTTCAGATATAATAAAAATAGATAATGATTATTTAGATTATATTTCACAGGAAAAATTCAAAAAATATTGTGAGGTAAGGGTAGAACAGGTTATAATATTTAAAGGGGCATTTTTAGAGCAGAAAGCTATATTAGTTAGAATAATTAGACTATCACTAGAAGCTGTGTCCGGAGATTTAAAGGATATTGAAAAAGTTCATATCTTTAATATAATAGACATTCAAGGATGTTCAACTGGCAAGGACATAATGCTCCCTCATAATATATTAGTATCAAGTGATTATGGAAATATAATAGTAAGAAAGAATGTAAAGAAAGTTATTGAAAATTATGAAGTACAATATACATTAAAGCTTGGATGCAATAATATTACTGATATTAAATCTAAAATTTATATAAGTTTAATTGATTTAAAGGAATATACATATTATAAGAAGGATAGATTTATTCAGTATTTTGACTATAATAAGATAAAGGGAAATATTATATTAAGAAATAGAAGGAAGGGAGATAAATTTACACCACTTGGAATGGTTGGAAGTAAAAAATTAAAGAGTTTGTTTATAGATCTAAAGATATCTAAAAATAAAAGAGATAAAATTCCTCTAGTGTGTTTTGGGAATGAAATTGGCTGGGTTGTTGGATATAGGATAAGTGAGCTTTTTAAGGTGGATAAAAATACTAAAGATATTTTAGCTATAAAGTTTGAAAGTGAGGAACTATAACAGTATGAGTAACATAAGTGATGACATTAAAGAAATATTAATTAATAAAAATACAATTAAGAAAAAAGTGAAAGAAATAGGCAAAAAGATAAGTAAGGATTACAACGGAAAAGACTTGATGCTTGTAGGTATATTAAAAGGCTCAGTTCCCTTTATGGCAGATTTGCTTAGAGAAATAACTATTCCGTGTATTATGGATTTTATGGCGGTTTCCAGTTATGGAAGTTCTACAAAAAGTTCAGGTATTGTTAGAATATTAAAAGATTTAGATTTTGAAATAGAAAATAAGCATATACTGATAGTAGAGGATATTATAGATTCGGGTACAACTTTGTCATATTTAATTAATTACTTAAAAGGCAGGAAAGCTAAGAGTATAGAAATAGCTTGTCTTTTGAATAAACCCGAAAGGAGAAAAGTTAAAGTCGAAGCCAAGTACATAGGATTCGAAGTTCCAGATTATTTTTTAGTAGGATATGGATTGGATTATGCAGAAAAGTATAGGAATTTTCCTTATATTGGTATACTAAAAGAGGAAATTTACAAATAATTAGTATTAAAACTTATTGTAAACAAATTTTACTTATGATACAATTTTACAGTATAAAACTAGAAAGAGAGGGGGGCCCTCAATGAAAAAATTTTCAAGTGCAACGGCCTGGGTTATAGTTTTTATATTGGTAATTCTTGCAGCATTGTGGCTGGTAAGAACCAATGAGAATTCAACAGCCATTAGTTTTAATGATTTTCAAAAATATTGGTTAAGTAATGATATTAAAAGTTTTCAGCTTAGAGAAGATAAAATGACAGTTCAAGGTAGTTTGAAAAACGGAACAACATATGAAACAGTAGTTCCATCTGAAAGATTATTTCAATTTATAGGGGAACATCCTAAAGATGGAGAAGTCCAAGAAATGTATGTTAAGCCCGCTACAATACCTATGTGGGTACAATATTTGCCTACAATTCTTTTAATACTTATGCTGGTAGCATTTTGGTTTATGTTTATGCAGCAGTCTCAGGGCGGCGGAGGAAACCGGAATGTTATGAATTTTGGTAAGAGTAGAGCTAAAATGGCTACACCAGATAAGAAGAAGGTAACTTTTGCAGATGTAGCAGGGGCAGATGAAGAAAAAGAAGAGCTGGCAGAAATAGTGGATTTTTTAAAACAACCTAAAAAATATATAGAAATGGGAGCTAGAATTCCCAAAGGAGTTTTACTTGTGGGACCTCCGGGAACAGGTAAAACACTTTTAGCTAAGGCCATATCTGGTGAAGCAGGAGTGCCATTTTTTAGTATATCAGGTTCAGATTTTGTTGAAATGTTTGTTGGTGTAGGAGCCTCAAGGGTAAGGGATTTATTTGATCAGGCAAAGAAAAATTCACCATGTATAGTATTTATAGATGAAATAGATGCAGTTGGAAGGCAAAGAGGAGCTGGACTTGGGGGAGGACATGATGAAAGAGAACAAACTCTAAATCAGCTTTTAGTTGAAATGGATGGTTTTGGAGCTAATGAAGGAATAATTATGATAGCTGCAACAAATAGACCAGATATATTGGATCCTGCACTTTTAAGACCTGGAAGATTTGACAGACGAATACTTGTAGGGGCACCAGATATTAAAGGTAGAGAAGAAATTCTTAAAGTTCACTCTAAGAATAAGCATTTAGCAGATGAAGTAAAGTTGGATATTCTAGCAAGGAGAACACCTGGATTTACAGGTGCTGATTTAGAAAATCTTATGAATGAATCTGCACTTTTAGCAGTTAGAAAAAATAAGGATTTAATAGGTATGAATGAGTTAGAAGAGGCAGTGACTAGAGTAATAGCAGGGCCTGAAAAAAGAAGCAGGGTAATTGACGAAGATGATAGAAAACTTACAGCATATCACGAGGCAGGCCATGCAGTAGTTATGAAGTTATTACCTAATTGTGATCCTGTCCATGAAATAAGTATAATTCCAAGAGGAATGGCAGGAGGATATACCATGCATCTTCCAGAAAAGGATAGTTCCTATACATCAAGAGCAAAACTTAAGGATGAAATTATAGGGCTTCTTGGAGGTAGAGTAGCAGAAAAATTGGTTATAGGGGATATAAGTACAGGAGCTAAAAATGACATTGAAAGGGCAACTACAATAGCCAGAAAAATGGTAATGGATTATGGCATGAGTGATTTAGGGCCTATTGCATTTGGTTCAGGCCATGATGAGGTATTTTTAGGAAGAGACTTAGGAAGAGGAAGAAATTTTAGTGAAGAAGTGGCTTTTGAAATAGACAAAGAGATAAGAAAATTAATAGATGCAGGATATGATAAAGCTGAAAAACTTCTTTCGGAAAATATGAATAGGCTTAATGCTGTAGCAGAAAAGCTTTTAGAAAAAGAAAAACTTGAAGCAAGTGAATTTGAAGAGATATTTGCTCAAGCTTAATTTATGTCATATAAAAAACCCTGTGTATTTCACGGAGTTTTTTATTTTATATCATGGTTTTTATAATTTTAAAATATATTTTTAAATTATAAAAACCATGATATAATAAATCTGTATGTTTTATATTATGATAATTTTAAACGAAATGAGATGATTGCAATGGAATTTAATTTGAAAAAGGGAATTACCTCTACTATGGAAATGCATGTAACTGAAAATAATACAGCAAAAAAATTAGGATCGGGTAATTTAAATGTATTTGCTACTCCGGCAATGATAGCTCTTATGGAAAATACATCCAAAAATAGTGTAGATCTTCATTTGCCTACAGGGTATACTACTGTCGGAATAGAAATAAATGTAAAACATATTAAAGCATCTTTAGTGGGTGCTAAAATTAGATGTGAAGCTTTTCTAAAAGAAGTTCAGGGGAAAAAATTAATTTTTCAAGTTGAAGCCTGGGATGAAAAAGGAAAAATCGGAGAAAGTTCTCATACCAGATATATAGTAAATAGTGATGATTTTATGAAAAAGATACAATAAGGCACAGCTTATATTTAATCTTGACAAATAGCATTTTATTGATACAATTAAATTGTTATTTTAAGAGGAATTAATGATATTTTAGGGCAGTAGAAAAACTGCTCTTTAATTTATGTATATTATTAATAAACAAATTCTTAGAAAGGCGGTGTTGTTTAGTGATTTTGGTTTTAGATGTGGGCAATACTAATATTGTTTTAGGGGTTTATGACAATAGAGAGCTTATATCAGTTTCCAGATTATCTACAGATTCTAAGAGGACTGCAGATGAATATGGAGTTCAGGTAATGGATTTATTCTTACAAAGCAAATTAGAACCATCAGATATAACTGGATCTATAATATCTTCTGTAGTGCCAACTATAATGTACTCATTGGAACATATGATAATAAAGTATTTTCAGGTCAGTCCCATTGTAGTTGGTCCGGGAGTAAAAACGGGAATAAATGTAAAATATGATAACCCAAGGGAAGTAGGGGCTGATAGAATAGTGAATGCTGTAGCGGCCCATGAAATATATAACAGATCTATGATTATTATAGATTTTGGAACAGCTACTACATTCTGTGCAGTTACAGCTGGCGGAGATTATCTAGGCGGAGCTATATGTCCAGGCATAAAAATATCTTCTGCTGCGCTATTTGAGATGGCAGCTAAACTTCCTAGGGTAGAAATAATAAGACCACCAAATGTTATAGGAAAGAATACTGTTGCTAGTATGCAATCTGGTATAATATATGGATATATTGGTCAGGTAGATTATATAGTTAAAAAAATGAAAAAAGAAATGATGGATTTAGGAGAAGAGGAACCTTTGGTAATAGCTACAGGAGGACTTGCTAAACTTATAAATGAAGGATCCAAGTCTATAGATATAATTGATTCAGTATTGACTCTAACAGGACTTAGATTGATTTATGAAAAGAATAAAGAGTAGGTATATTAATGAAAATAGGAGAAATAGAATTTCAAAATAATGTATTTTTAGCTCCTATGGCTGGTATAACAGATAGAGCTTTTAGGGATATATGTATAAAATTTAAATGTGGACTTGTTTATACGGAAATGATAAGTGCTAAAGCTTTATTTTATGGAAGTCAAGTTACAAAGGATATGTTGGCTGTATCTCCAGCAGAAGCACCTATAGGTGTTCAGATATTTGGAAATGATCCAGTTATAATGGCTAAAGCGTGTGATTATTTTAATAACAATAAAGATATTTGTATTATAGATATAAACATGGGTTGTCCTGCCCCTAAAGTTGTAAAAAATGGAGAAGGTTCTGCACTTATGAAAAATCCCCGGCTTGCCTCGCAAATAGTAAAAGAAGTTAAGAAAGCATCTTTAAAGCCAGTAACTATAAAGATGAGAATAGGTTTCGATTTTGAAAATATAAATGCTGTAGATTTTGCTAAGATTATAGAACAATCTGGAGCAGATGCCTTAACTATCCACGGAAGAACTAGTACTCAGATGTATAATGGCAAAGCAAATTGGGATATAATAAATCAAGTAAAACAATCAACTAGAATCCCTGTAATTGGTAATGGTGATGTATTTACGGCAGAAGATGCAAATGAACTTTTTAAGGTTACTAAATGTGATGGAATAATGATTGGAAGGGGAAGCATAGGGAACCCTTGGATATTTTCTCAAATATATGAGAATAGAAATTCTTATCCTGTTACATATCCTACTTCACGGGAAAGAGTGGATATGTGTATAGAGCATTATAAGAAAGCCATTTACTATAATGGAGAATATAGAGCTGTAAGAGAAATGAGAAAGCATATACCTTGGTATATAAAAGGATTAAGAGATAGTAAAGAAATAAAAGAAAAAATTAACCGTGAAGAACAAAGTGAAACTGTATTTCAAATTTTAAATAAATACAAGTTTATGTTGTAATTTTTAATTTCACAGGAGAATAGTATAATATTGTAAGCAATTTAAGGAGAATATAAAATGTGAAGTCCATCCTATATGCTAACTCCTATATAACCAAATTTTATAATGATGATAGTTTTTGGGGAAAAATAAAAGATAGATTTAAAGTGAAAATAAAAGAAGAACTTTTTATAAAAGAGTTGAAATTAAAAATTAAAAATGTAAAATTTCCTCCCAATATTAATATAAATTCGTATAATAGTAATATTTTGACAGCTAAAAGAATATCTAAAACTAAAGATATAGAATTAGCACCTAAAGTATATAGATATTTAGACTATACTCTATATAATAAATTTCAAAAAAATTTAATGGCTTTTAGTATTGTAGAAAGTTCTAAAATTATATTAAGAAATAAAAAAAAGAGTATAAGACAAAGTTGTATAGTAGTTTATGATGCCTCAGATCCTATTTTATTTAATACTATATGTTATTTAGCTAAAGAAGCTAAATACGTAATACTTCTTTCTACAGAGATCATAAAGCTTGGTGATATCAGGCAATATATTATAGCAAATTATGGAGTAACACCTATAATTACTTCTGACCTAAAGTTTTCTTTTAAAAATGCAGATTTTATAATAACATCCAGAAGAATAACCGTGGATAATAATCAATGTGTATGGTATTTGGATAATGCCTATGTACCATATAATATAGACGCTAATATAGTAAACGATGTTAGTTATAAAATTCCATGGAATTTTAAGTATGATGAAATATCAGCTGAATTATTAGGTTCTATACTTTCGCAGATGGATGAAAAGGATGTAAAGAAGTCTTTAAGCTATAATGGTATATTTTTAGATAAAATAAAATTTAATAAAAATGTATTAACGTTATAGATATAAATGAAGTTTTTGTAAAAATTAAATTAAATTTTGAAAATGTTGACATTATAATATTGCTGTTTTATAATTACTTAAATGATAATTGGCGTAGATGGAGTAACATATAATAAGGATTAAAATGTTATGGGGTAAAGGAGAATTTTATATAAATTATTAAAAGGGGAGAACAGAATGAGCGGATTAAAAAAATATGTTATGACCTATGAAGGCATAAGAAAACTAGAAAATGAATTAGAATATTTGAAAACAGTTAAAAGAAAAGAAATTACTGAAAAAATTAAGGTAGCACTTTCTTTTGGAGATTTAAGTGAAAATGCAGAATATGATAGTGCTAAAAACGAACAAGCATTTGTAGAAGGAAGAATAGTGCAACTTGAGAATATGTTGAAAAATGCCACTATGGTGGATGAGGATGAGGTTCCATTGGATGTAGTGGGTATAGGCTCAATTGTAAAAGTTAAAGATTATGATTTAGAAGAAGAAGTGGAATATTTAATTGTGGGGTCTGCAGAAGCAGATCCTATTAATAATAAAATATCTAATGAGTCACCGGTAGGTAAAGGACTTGTAGGAAAAAAACCTGGTGATATAATTGAAATACAGGTTCCAGATGGAGTTAGTAAGTATAAAATACTGAATATAAGAAGATAATTTGGAGGGTAATATTAATGGCAAAAGAGGAAAAGAATTTACATGCACTAGAAGAAAATTTTAATCAGTTGATAAAGGAGAGGATACAAAAGTTTAAAGCTTTGCAAGAAGAAGGTAAGGATCCTTTTGACGTATATAAAGTTGAAAGAACTCATACCTCAAAGGAAGTAAAAGATGACTATGAAGCTTTAGAGGGCAAAGATGTCACTGTAGCAGGGCGATTGATGTCAAAAAGAGTTCATGGAAAAGCTGGATTTTCGGATTTATATGATAGATATGGCAAGATTCAATTATATATAAAAATAAATGATGTAGGAGAAGAAAAGCTGAAGGAGTATAAATCCTATGATATAGGAGATATTTTGTCTGTAAGTGGTCAAGTTTTTAAAACTAAGACAGGAGAAGTATCAATTCATATTAAGGATTTTGAACTTGTTGCCAAGTCACTTAAACCTCTTCCAGAAAAATGGCATGGCCTTAAAGATCCTGATTTGAGATATAGACAAAGATATGTAGATTTAATAATAAACCAGGATGTCAGAGATACTTTTTTGAAGAGAACTGCTGTAATAAGGGCCATAAGGGAGTTCTTGGATAACAGAGATTATATAGAAGTAGAGACTCCTATACTTTCATCAATAGCTGGTGGGGCAGCTGCAAAACCATTTATAACTCATCATAACGCTTTAAATATAGATATGTACCTAAGGATAGCCACTGAGTTATATTTAAAAAGATTGATAGTAGGTGGATTTGAAAGAGTATATGAAATAGGAAAAAATTTCAGAAATGAAGGAATAGATGTAAGGCATAATCCAGAATTTACAGCGATGGAATTATATGAAGCTTTTTCAGATTATAATGATATGATGGAATTAACTGAAAATATGTTAGCATATGTATGTGAAAAAGTACTTGGTACTACAAAAGTTGTATATCAAGATACAGAAATAGATTTTAAGCCACCTTGGAATAGGATAACTATGGTAGATGCTGTTAAAGAATTTACACAAGTGGATTTTAATGAAATTAAAAGTGATGATGAGGCTAGAAAAATGGCCCAAGGAAAAAATATTGACCTTAAGAAAGAATTAAAGGATTGTACAAAAGGAGATATATTAGTAGGTATGTTTGAAGAGTTTTGTGAACATAAATTTATTCAACCTACTTTTGTAATAGATTATCCGGTGGAGATATCTCCTTTAACCAAAAAGAAGAGAGGAAATGATAAATATACTGAAAGATTTGAAGGCTTTATATTTGGAAGAGAAGTATGTAATGCATATTCAGAGTTAAATGATCCTATAGTTCAGAGAGAAAGATTTATGCAGCAGTTAAGAGAAAAAGAATTAGGTGACGATGAAGCATATATGATGGACGAAGATTTTATAAATGCATTAGAAATAGGTATGCCTCCCACAGGTGGGCTTGGAATAGGTTTAGATAGAATTATAATGTTTCTCACAAATTCTTATTCCATAAGAGATGTTATATTATTTCCTACAATGAAGCCGAACCAACAGTAATTTATCCGAACATAATAATTAGCTGACACCCCACTTTTTTCAAAGTGGGGGATAGGCAATGATATGTACATTTATAAGTTCTTTTAAGCTTCAGATGAAGATAATATAAATCTAAAATTAACAAAATTTTAGATTTATTAGCAAAAATAATAAAAAAAATATTGCATTTTTAAAATTGCGTGATATAATAATATATGTGAGTTCTTCCGTGGTAGCTCAATGGTGGAGCATTCGGCTGTTAACCGAAGGGTTGGAGGTTCAAATCCTCTCCACGGAGCCATTTTATTTTTTGGAATTTTAAAGAACTTGCTTAAGTATACTTACATGTAATAAGAAATGTTGTGTAGAATAACTTAATAAATTGCTTTGATAAAGGATAGTAGTAATTTAAATCTCTAAATGACAAAGAGAAGTTGTGGATGGTGTAAACAACTGGGATTTTATTGTGAAGGAACTTTGGAGCTATATATTTTAAAAGATGAGCTTGCGCTAAAAAGGGTGGAACCGCGGATATAAAATTCGTCCCTTCAGGGCAGGCTTTTTTTATACTTAAAATTTAAATTAATTATGGAAAGGAGAATAATATTATTATGCCTTTTGAAAAAACTATGGATAAAGTAGTAGCTTTAGCTAAAAATAGAGGATTTGTATATCCAGGATCGGATATATATGGCGGACTCGCTAACACATGGGACTATGGGCCCATTGGAGTAGAACTGAAAAATAATGTAAAAAAAGCTTGGTGGCAAAAATTTGTACATGAGAATGAATACAATGTAGGTATAGACTGTGCTATACTTATGAATAGTGAAGCTTGGGTTGCTTCAGGTCATGTAGGTAATTTTTCAGATCCACTTATGGATTGTAAAGAATGTAAATCAAGATTTAGAGCTGACAAATTAGTTGAGGAGCACATGACGGGAAAGGGTATAGAAAAAGCTAGTGCAGATGGCTGGAGTAATGAGAAATTAAAAAAGTATATAGATGATAACAATATTGTGTGCCCTGATTGTGGAAAAGTGAATTTTACAGATATTAGGCAATTTAACCTTATGTTTAAGACTTTTCAGGGAGTTACAGAGGGTTCAAAAGCAGAAATATATTTGAGACCTGAAACAGCGCAGGGTATATTTGTAAATTTTAGAAATGTTCAGAGAACAAGTAGAAAAAAGATACCTTTTGGGATAGCTCAAATAGGTAAGGCTTTTAGAAATGAAATAACTCCAGGAAATTTTACTTTTAGAACTAGAGAATTTGAACAAATGGAACTGGAATTCTTCTGTAAACCTGGTACTGATTTAGAATGGCACAGCTACTGGAAAGAGTATTGCTGGAATTTTTTATTGAAACTTGGTATAAAAGAAGAAAATGTAAGATTTAGAGTTCATGAAAAAGAGGAACTCTCACATTATAGTAATGCTACTTCGGATATTGAATATTTATTTCCATTTGGATGGGGAGAACTTTGGGGTATAGCAGATAGAACTGATTACGATTTAACTCAACATCAAAATCATTCAGGAAAAGACATGACTTATTTAGAATCAGGTACCAATGAAAGATATATACCTTATTGTATAGAACCATCTGTAGGAGCTGATAGAGCAGTACTTGCATTTTTAGTTGACGCTTATGATGAAGAAGAGTTAGAAGGTGGAGATTTAAGAACGGTGTTACATTTTCATCCTGCAATAGCTCCATTTAAAGCGGCCATTTTACCTCTTAGCAAGAAATTATCAGAAAAGGCTCTAGAGGTTTACAATATTTTGAGAAAAGACTTTAATGTGGATTATGATGATGCAGGAAGTATAGGTAAGAGATATAGGAGAGAGGATGAAATTGGTACACCTTATTGTATAACTATAGACTTTGATACCATGGAAGATAATACTGTTACTATAAGGGATAGAGATACCATGGAACAGTTTAGGGTAAAAATAGAAGAATTAAAGAATTTTATACAACAAAAAGTGCAGTTTTAGTAAAATGTACCATATTAATTTTTTACGCTTTATAAGTGTAAAGAAACTAATGTGGTACTATTTTATTTAATAGTATTTATAAAAAATAAGTTTTATTTTAAATTATAAAAGAAATTTACCGGATTTTCATCCGGTAAATTAGGGTTTAATCATGGGGATATGTTATATGTTTAATTAAAACTTGGGGAATTATATTAATGTTTTCTTACGACACACGTATAGTATATCACAATCAAATCATATTTTTCAATAGTGAAGTATAAAATCATTAAATTAAATATTTTCATATAATTTTGATTTTATTCGACAATTTCATTTTAAGAAAGGTTATATATTAAACTTTTAATAAAATAAGGATTTAAACTGTTTCCAGTATTTACACTCAGAACGTATGATTTTATAAAATAGTATGTTATTATATAATCAAATATAAATTTATTGTAATAGGTTTATTTTTGGAGGTTTTTTAATGAGAAGAAATTTTAATGACTTTAAACAATTTATAAAATATAAAAAAATAGGAGTAGTAGGTATAGGTATAAGTAATAAACCTTTAATCGATTTTTTATTGAAGTTAGGGGCTAAAGTAAGTGCCTTTGATAAAAAAACTGAAGATGAAATTGCTGAAGTAGCTAAGGACCTTAAAGAAAAAGGTGTAAACCTTGTGTTAGGTGAAAACTATCTTAGTAATTTGAATAATTTTGATATAATATTTAAAACTCCTTCCATGAGGATAGATAGTCCAGCATTTATAGAAGCTAAACGAAATGGTGCATATATAACTTCTGAAATGGAGGAATTTATCAAGTATTGTCCAGCTAAAATATATGGAGTAACGGGAAGCGATGGAAAAACTACTACTACTACACTTATATATAATATTTTAAAAAAACAAGGGTATAGGAGCTGGATAGGAGGAAATATAGGTACTCCTCTATTTTCTAGAATAGAGGAAATAGATAGCGATGATAAGGTAGTACTTGAATTATCTAGCTTTCAATTGATGACAATGAATGTTTCGCCGGAAGTGGCCGTTATAACTAACATCAGTCCTAATCACTTAGATATTCATAAAGATATGGAAGAATATATACAGTGCAAAAAAAATATATTTAAGCATCAAAATGATTCAGATCTATTGGTATTAAATAAAGGTAATGATATAACAAATTCCATGGCAGAAGAGGCATTAGGAAAGGTCAAACAATTCAGTAGTAAAGAGAAATTAAGTGAGGGAGGATATTTAAACAATAATAGTTTATATATTGATGGAAATGAAGTTTGCAAACTATCAGAGGTTAAGCTTAAGGGTATGCATAATATAGAAAATCTTTTAGCAGCATTTTGTGCATTAAAAGATGATGTAAATATTGATAGTATGAGGGAAGTTGCTATTACATTTTCAGGAGTGGAGCATAGATGTGAATTTGTAAGGGAAGTAAATGGAGTAAAATATTATAATGACTCTATTGCTTCAAGTCCTACAAGAACATTAGCGGGACTTAAGGCTTTTGAAAAACCAGTAATACTAATAGCCGGAGGGTATGATAAAAAGATACCATTTGATATTCTAGCTGAGGAAGGATATTTGAAAATTAAAACTTTAATACTTATGGGAGCTACAAAATACAAAATAAAAGAAGCCTTTGAAAAACTTAAATATAAAAGAGGAATTGATATACCTATTGTTATGGTAAATTCCTTATTGGAAGCAGTAAGTGAAGCAAAAAAATTAGCCAATAATGGGGACGTTGTTACTCTTTCCCCTGCCTGTGCCAGCTTTGATATGTTTCCCAATTTTGAAATTAGAGGAAATGTGTTTAAGGATATAGTAAATAATATGCAGGGATTATAAGAAATCATAAAAGGGAAACTGATTTTTCATAGTAAGTTTCTCTTTTTTATGTAAATTTGATACAAAAACTTTACAATAACGCTGCCTAGTGTATCTCTATATGAATATAATAGATTTTTATAGAAAATTATAGAATTATTTAGATAAACATGATATATAATGGCTATATGTATAGAATAAAATTAAAGTTGTGGTATCATATCAAATGTCATTACATTAACATGTGACTTTGTTTATAAGACTATATAAAAAAGTTTTTAAGAGTTGTTGACAAAGTTAAAAATGTATGATAAACTACAAAAGCCGTCAAGATGAGACGGCAGATGATCCTTGAAAATTAAACAGAATAAAGAATATAGGTAAACTTATTTATAAGAATAAACCAGCAATTCTTTTGAGC